>MGPK01000061.1:0-25683 GCA_001795535.1 Deltaproteobacteria bacterium GWA2_54_12 | reverse complement strand
ATGGAGGCCCCCAGCACCGCAAACCCCAGAGAAAAGATGAGCCTCGTCCCTTCATCCTCCCCTAGGAAAAAAGAGAAGGCTATGCCCAGCCCTATGAACTGGGCAAGGGAAAGGTCCACGAAAATTATCCCCCTCTGGAGAATATGGACCCCGAAATACGCGTGCGCCATTATAAGCAGGATGCACGCTAAAAATGGGTATAAGAGGATGCTGAGGGCCGCTCGCTTCCTGCCACCGTCCTTTACCGGGCGCTGCTCGATTCGATTCTGCGGCGGGCGCAGACCAAAACCTACCAGCATGGAGTTCATTACTTAAAGAAACTCGACAAATTGGCAAGGTCTGTTTCCGACTGGCGGGACATCGAGACACACACGGCCTACCTGGAAATGCTGCGTCAGGTGCATGGCCGGAAGTCCAGCTTCTGGTCACGATATGAAAAATGATGTGCGGGAATTAGGAGGAGTTAAGAGAACCCATTTTTGTATCAGGTATATTGTGAACTCGTTACCTTTTGTCGGAGAATACAAATTCCGGGAGAATATTGGAGAATAAATGTTTCCGGGACTTGCCTTGGAAGTGAGGCACAGAAAAAATGAAATATCTTACGGCAAAAGTTTATTGGGAAGGCCGAAAAGAGATGGAACAATGATTAAAAAAATCACGAGTTATCAGGAAGACTTAATCGAGGCGTTAAAAGATCCGCGAGATGCCGCCGCGTATTTTAATGCTGCTATTGAGGATGGAGATAAGGAAGTGTTGCTCTTGGCGATGCGAAATATGGCACAGGCTCACGGTGAATTGCCTACGCGTTCGAGGAGGATTCCGATAGCTTTCACATAACGTAACGAGCAGGCTATCATCAGGGTGTTGCTGAGCAGTGGAAAATTCACCATTTTGCCGAGTTGGATGGAAAGTAGTTGGGCACATAGCCATCTTTCATGTTTTTATCTCAGACAACACATCTGGTTGGTAAGAACCAGGTTAAAGTCCGATGGAAAAGTGGCTGTGCTTAATGCATGGCTCATTTGGTTTTCCTGGTGAAACAAAGTGGGATTGAACCCCTGACCTCAAGACTGCCGATAGAAAACAGAAAAGACTATTACCCTTTGATTTAGGGCTGACTCTCCATTTTTGACTTAAAAAACAAAGGGTTAATTATTATCTCGTGATTCCATCTGTTTCACTTCTTACAACAGTCCAACGAAAAAGGGGCTACGCTTAACGCGTAACCCCTTGTATTTACTGGTGGAGCAGAGGGGGATCGAACCCCTGACCTCAAGACTGCCAGTATGAAACAGCAAAAAACCATAACCCCTTGATCTTGGTCTGACTTTCCGGTTTTGACTTGAAAATCAAGGGGTTAATTCTTGTCTCCCTATTCCCTCTGTTTCCCTTAAGTCCCTCTATTCCCTCCCTGTCTACAACAGTTTTACAACAGTGGACTCTTTGAAAGCTTATGATGAGAGATAGCAACCGCCGGGTTCCAGAAAAAAAATAATACAAAATCAGTACAGTCGGGCAAAAAACACCTGAAGCTCGTTGATGTCTCCAAGGCCGGTACAGGCTAAAAACGCTGTTTTTTTAAGATGTTAGATTGGTGCCGGAGGCGGGGGCGAACCCGCATGGCCTTGCGCCATGGGATTTTTAGGGCAATAAAGCCCAAAAACGCAACTCCCCGATATTAGGCTTGATTCCCAGTTTTGTCAATAAAATTGAGGGCTAAGAAATTTTCAAGGTAGTCCAAAGAGGCTACTGAGTCCAAAGACAGCCGCCAATTCTAATACAAAATTAATACAATTTCAGTGCCGCTAAATGTCCACAATAAGATTTAAAACCCCACATCCTCTTTCAGCCTTCTAAATCCTAAAAAAAGCCCAAAATAATATTAATTGCAATAAACTCTACATTATTGTAGAGTTTATAACAGAATGAGTAGCGTTAATAAAAAAGATATCTCACAAGCTTGGCTGATGTTAATAATTAGCCTCCCAACGCAAAACGCCACCCTCCGTATGCGTATCTGGCGTACCTTGAAAGGCATGGGTTGCGTAGCATTGCGTGATGGCGTTTATCTATTGCCAGAAAGTACGGAACACAAAGTCTCTTTTTCTAATTTGGCGGAAGAAATAAAAAGAGCCGGCGGCAGCGCCTGCATATTAAAAGTAGAAAGTGAACAGGGTGGTGACTTCAAGACATTGTTTGACCGCAGTGCTGAATATGCCAGCTTAAAAGATGGAATATTCAAATTCCGGACTTCTCTGAAAGATATAGAGCATGCTGCCATAGGACGGCTTATCAAAGGGCTGCGCCGGGATTTTAATGCTATTGCCAAAGTTGATTTTTTTCCTGGTGAAACGAAAATACAGGCAGAAGCTGCACTGACCGATGCAGAAGCTGAAGCTGCAGCATTGGTGTGTATCACGCCTGACGGCCAGCACATCGGGAGCATCTCTATTACTCAGCTGGACCATGCCGCCTATCAAGGGCGCCTGTGGGCAACACGCAGACATCCCTGGATCGACAGGTTGGCGAGCGCCTGGCTTATCCAGCGCTTCATCGATTCTGATGCAAAATTCCTTTGGCTGGAAAAGCCAGAGGATTGTCCTGACGGTGCCGTAGGCTTCGATTTCAGCGGAGCAGCCTTCTCGCACATGGGTAACCACGTTACTTTTGAAACCCTCGTGCTGAGTTTTGGACTTGGTAGTGACGCCGGGCTCATGCGGCTGGCAGGGCTGGTGCATTTTTTAGATGTTGGGGGCATATCGGTAAAGGAAGCGTCAGGCCTGGAAACCATCCTGCTTGGAGCCAAAAGAAAATGCGCCGATGATGACAGCCTTCTCGCTGAAGCTATGATTACTTTTGATTATCTTTATGCGGCTTATCAGGAAAAATAAAAATGAGTATCAAGATCATAACTGCAAGGAGGCTTCAATGAAGAAACTTATATTTTTTCTCTTAATAACCTTGACGCTATCGGCCTGCGCGTTAAAAACCGAGCGCTTACAAAATCAAGCCGATGCATGGAAACCAGGGCTGGGAGAAATTATGGGGGTCATTCAGCAGCATCACGCCAAGCTGTATTATTCGGCCAAGGCCGGGAATTGGGTGCTGGCTGAGTACCAGGTCGGCGAGATTCAAGAGGGGCTGGAAACTACTGTCCGGCTTTACCCTCAATTCAAGGAAGTAAATGAATTATCGGTTCTGGTCCCTGCGGCTACTAAGGACGATATGGAAAATCTGTCTAAGACTGTAAAGAAGAAAAATTTGGATGAATTTTTAGTAGCCTATAACAAGTTAACCAATTCATGCAACGCCTGTCATAACGCGGCCAATCGTGGCTTTATCGTTATTCAAACTCCGACCGCATTTGAATTCAGCAACCAGAAATTCGAGCCGTGAACGAATTGAGCAACTCTGCTGAGCAGAAGCCAGGCGATCAGATTGGTCCTGCCTCAAAAAGATTGGCTGAGGTAGTACTCCTTTTCCTGAAGCTTGGTCTTACTGCCTTCGGTGGGCCAGCCGCTCATATAGCCATCATGCATGACGAGGTGGTAAAACGCAGAAGATGGCTCGATGAGCGCGGGTTCCTTGACCTTCTTGGAGTAACGAATCTAATACCAGGCCCAAATTCTACCGAGATGGCCATACATATAGGGTACCTCCGAGCCGGGTATCCGGGGTTGATACTCGGCGGCATATGTTTCATGCTTCCAGCTGTGCTCATAACCATGGCGCTTGCATGGGTCTATGTGCGCTATGGAGCAATGCCTGAGGCCGGCTGGCTTCTTTACGGAGTAAAGCCTGTAATCATTGTTATAATCCTGCAGGCGCTCTGGGGATTGGGTAAGAAGGCCGTTAAAGGCCCGCTTACCGCCATAATAGGTCTTCTTGTCATAGCAGGAGGTTTTTTCGATATAAACCAGCTCGTGCTCCTCCTGGCAGGCGGGCTGATTGTAATGGCGATAGAAAACAGGCAAGGGCTCAAGGGCAAGGGGTTATATGCCTTGCTTATTCCTGTTGTTCCGGTAAGCGGAGCAGGTGCGTCTGTGGCCTCCGCGATACCGTTCAGTTCTACTATACTTTTTCTTAAGTTTTTGAAGATAGGGTCAGTCATTTATGGCAGCGGCTATGTGCTTCTTGCCTTTCTGCACGAGGACTTCGTCGCAGGCCTCGGATGGCTTACTGACAAGCAGCTTATAGATGCGGTCGCCATCGGTCAGATTACCCCGGGTCCTGTATTTACGACAGCAACTTTTATCGGCTACATCCTCGGCGGAGTGCCAGGCTCTGTCCTTGCCACCATCGGGATATTCCTCCCGTCTTTTATCATCGTTGCCATAATCAGCCATTTCGTGCCGAGACTCAGAAAATCACCCTGGGCTGCGGGCCTTCTGGACGGCGTAAATGTCGCTTCTCTTGGCCTGATGGCCACTGTGACCTTGTATCTCGGAAAGGCTACTTTCGTAGATCATGTTACCGTCATTATTGCAATCATCGCTGCAGTTCTTTTGTTGAGATTCAGGCTTAACACTACATGGATTATATTCGGCGGTGCGGCTGTGGGTTTTATTAAAGGTATGATCTGATAGCTATCTTAGGTGAAAATATGCATTATGGAGCCTTGCATGTTACGTAAATATAAATTTTACATCATTCCTTTTGTAGCGCTTCTTATTCCATTAAGCTATTTCTCGTACTTATATGGCTTGTCGTCAAATTTTCATACGATAACCGCAGGTGAAGCCTACAGGTCTGCTCAGCCGGATAGGGATGATATAGAGTATTATATAAAGGAATATGGCATTAGGAGCATTCTGAACCTGCGCGGTGAGAATTCAGCCGAACAATGGTATATCAATGAAATAAAAGTCAGCGCCGAGAATGACATAAAGCATTACGATGTGGCTTTGTCTGCTGGACGTGAGCCGACCGAAGAAGAGACTCAGCGCTTGATTGATGTTTTCAAGAACGCCCCTCGTCCCATATTAATACATTGCATGTCCGGAGCTGACAGGACAGGACTGGTATCTGCGATGTGGAAGGCAGCCGTTGACAAGGAAATAAAAACAGAAGCGGAAAAAGAGCTGTCCATCTGGTACGGACATATCCCTATAGGTAAAACCACTGCAATGGATCGTTTTTTCGACAGATGGATACAGAAGCGGCAAAAAAATACTCAAGGCAAGGCAACCTGGGCAAAGTTTATGCAAAGTGCGGCATAAAAAGTCCCGCGCGGGAAGAAGTGAGTTGAGAGTGAAAATGGTAACTCATTAATTCAAAAAGGAAAATCTGGTGCCGGAGGTGGGAATCGAACCCACACACCCTTGCGGGTACGGGATTTTGAGGGCAATTAAGCCCAAAAACGCAACTCCCTGATATCAGGCTTGATTCCCCGTTTTACCTTATGAAATAGGGGGTTTGGGAGCTTCCTTTGTAGTCTTTAGAGTCTCTGGAGTCTCAGGACTGGCGCCAATGCTAGTACAAAATTAGTACAAGTTCCAGCGCAGTTTCATTTTCTCATCGCGTTTTTCATCCTTCATCAAAGTTTCTGTATTTTCCATCAACGCAGCCCTAAAACTCATACCGCGCCTGCATGTACAGGTTGTCGTTCCGGTCGAGCGAACCGAATTGGGTCGTATCCTCTTGCCCGCCGAAGATGTTGGCTCCAAGGGCCGCCCAGAGGTTGTCCGAGAAGTTATATTTGGCCTCAGGGTTGAAAAGGTAGTCCCTGTCTGTCGGTGACCAGAAGGAAAACCACTGAAGCCTCAGGTTCTGATGCAATAGCAGGTAGGTCAGGCGCAGCGTCGTGAGGTCCCTGTACCTCGGTTTTTTCGGGAAAGACACTATCCGGGTCCTTTCGTACTCCGAATAGTCGTGCATGTATTCGCCGTAATACTGGAGCGTGACGCTCAAATCCTCGATCAGCTGCCTCTGATAGCTCAATAGAAAACGGGTCTGGGAATTGGGGATGAGAGGGTCTGACCCGTTCCTGTCGTCCAGTGAATCGTAATAGCCTGCCTCGAAACCCGCGACTCCGTCCAATGCACTCCGCTGCAGGCTCATCCCGTAAACGGCAAGTTCAGGATAGATGAGCTCTATTCTTGAAGGCGCGGCAAGACTGTCCGGCAGCATAGAGGGCTCCCTGTGGAAGCCCTTGTAAAGAAATATGGATGTATCGAATCCGGCTATGTCGCGGTAAACCCTCAAGGCCACCTCGGTATTCCCGAGGGTCGAGCCCGGCTCCTGCTCGGTCCTGTTTGTCACGCTCGATAAGGGGTCGAACATCCAGAACCTGTTCGAATCCGGAAAGTTGTTCGGCTCAAAGAACGGGATTACGACAAGCTCAAATGAGGCTATGTCCGGATAGAAACCGGCCTTGACCGCGTCCACTCCCTTTTTCAGGTACTCAAGCGGCCTGCCAGAGAAGAACGCCTCATAGTCCTTCGGGAAGACATCATTTATGAAGACAAGGTCGCCGAGGCCCCATGTGATTATCTGCCTGCCAGCCCTGAGGTCCCACCTTTCCCTCGTGAGGTCGATGTAGGCTTCCCTGAGCTCGACTTCGGCATCATTATCAATGTGGTCGAATGCGATATCGGCCTTGAGAAAAAGGCGCACTGGCTCCTGGGCGCCTTCGACCTTTAACTGTGCTCGTTCCTCTGCCCACTTGAAGTCGCCGCCGTCCGGGTTCGAGGTCTCTGTCCCGAACGAATAATTGCCCTGGACAAACCCGTTGACCGAGTAATCCGCGGCATACGCATTTATCGTAAGGCATGACGCCAGGATGAAAAAAGCATGCAGGATTCGCTTCACGATTTGAGCCTGTCCTTAAAGATGTATTAGTCCAGCCACTTCTTCGGGGGCTGCTTCAGGTATCTTTCGGTAAAGAGGCTGTCCTCGATGCCGATATTGTAATCCACCTTCGAGAAGACCGTTTCCGTGGAATGGCCGCTCTGGAGGTTCTTCATCGTCCTCTTGACGACAGTCGGGAAGCCCTTTATCTCTTTTATCTCCTCGGCGGTAAAGACCTTGTAAAGAGTGCCCCTTTTGTCATAGTACTCTTCCTTCAGGGGAAGGAAGGTCCGTTTGTCTATCCACGAGAGCTTGTAGCCGTAGTCAGTATCCCCGGCCTTTGGCGTGCTCTTGACGACATAGCTCTCAGAGCCTCCGAGTTTTTCTTCCTTTGTTATCTCGTGCGTGTCGTCGGCTATGTCCCTGCCTGATACGTCCTCATAGGTGAAATCCGAGCCCACGAAGCTCGAGCGCCTGTCCTGGGCCGCGATCCTCCTTACCATGTTGAGGGCCGGCACAAAGAGCCACCGGTCGTCGTCCCTGCCGGGATACTTATAGACCATGAAGGCCATGTCCTTGACATCTGCTGGCCGGAGAAAGTACATGAAATATTTCTGGTCTCCCCCGGTCTCTCCGTAGTTCTTCCTCAGCATCGTAAGCTCCCTTGCCCTTTCAGAGCCGGATTTGCTCACAAGCCGCATCACGACCCTTGCCTTGAAGTCCTTGCCAGGGTAGAGAAAGGCCGCCTGCGAGCTTTTCATCACTTCCTCAGGCGTTATCGCTAACGCATTGAGCGGCAGCAGCACCGCAACGAGTAAAAGCAGATATTTGAGCATGGCTGACCTCCATTTTATGTAAGTTCGTTATACAAGGATACCTCAATTGCCTCCAAAAAGACGGCCCCTGAACAACACGATGAGGGCAGGGAGGCAGATAATGGTAAGGACCGCGCTCAAGAGCATCATGCTGACGATGAACGCGCCGACCGTGATGTATGGCGTAAGCGGCGCGAAGAGCATGACCGAGAAGGCAGAGGCGAAAAGGACGGCGTTGCGCATTATGCCCTTGCCCGGCCTTGCGGCAGTCCAGAGAAGCGCGTCAGTAAGGGACTCGCTGGAAGGAGTTCCGCTCCTTCCGTCCTCAGAGAGCCTCTGCCTGAGCCTGCTTATGAAGTGGATCGAAAAGTCGACCGCCATGCCGAGTGACAGGGAGCTCAGTACTGCTATGGGCATGTCGAAGTCCTTGCCCATGAAGCCTACCGCGCCGTAGATGATGAGTATGGTGAACAGAAGCGGGATATACCCTATGGCCGCCCATTTGGCCGAGCCGAAGTTGAAGGAGAGTATGACGAATATCACGACGAGGGCTATGATGAAGCCCTTGAGCATGTCCCAGAGGACTTCGTCGTTCCAGACGAGGTTGAAGTTCGCTATTCCGGCCGGCTTGAACTCCAGTTTCCCCGGGTTTTCCAGCTTGTATTCATCCACAGCTTTCATTACGGCGCGCATGGCCTCGGCGTCCCAGGTCTTGAGCTGCACCCAGATGTTTGCCTTCTGGAAAGGATAGTCCACCACATTGTCGAGGTCTGAAGGCTTCGCCGACATGCTGAACAGGAACAGGTACTGGCCTATCTCCTCTTTCGATGACGGGACAGCGTCGTATTTCGGGTCATTGTCGTGGAGGACCTTGTTTATCCTCTTCACATAGTCAACGACTGAGCTTGTCTTTCCCACGACCGGCAGTTTTTCAAGGCGCCTCTGGAGCCCCTCGATCTGCCTCATGGCTTCAGGGTCCTTGATATACTCTTCCTCGTTTGCCGCGGCCACAATATAGCCGAGCGAAGTCCCGCCGAGAGCGGCGTTCAGGGCGGCGTCCGCCGAGCGTACAGAGCTTCCTGCCTTGAACCACTCGACCATGTTGTTGTTTACGACGATCCTTGATACGCCGAAGACCGACAGGGCGAATATGACGATGCATATGAGGGCAGTGGCCCTGGGGCTATGCGCCCCGGCTGAGGCAAGGCCGCGGAGAAAACCGGATGCCCTGCCGGTTGAGGCGTCCTCTCCTGAAGCCACTTTCTTGAGTTTTTCCTCTTTTACAAAGGTAAACATCGCGGGGATGAAGCTGAAGCTCAAGACCCTCAATGCCACGGTGCCGAAGGCCACCACAGCTCCGAAGACCTTGACCGGGACGATATCCATGAACATGAGCACAGCGAAGCCTACGGCAGTAGCAAGCGCGGTATAGCGCACTGGCCGTCCTACGGCACGCATTGTCTCGATGATGGCTGTCTTTTTATCCCTCTTTTCCCTGTAGCGGAAGTAGAACTCGTTGAAAATATGCATGCTGTCGGTTGCTATGGCCATGAGGAAGACCGGGGCCATGGAGGTCATGATATGGACAGGGAAACCGAGCGCTATGAGGAGGCCCATCGACCAGACTATGCTCATCATGGCATCCATCATCAGGGTGATTGAAAGGAACAGGTCCTTGAACATGAGATACCTGATAATGAGCATTACCATGCCGGCGATGGGTGCGAATATCGCCATTAGCTTGAACATCTCTGCGCCGAAGGTATCCCTCGCAACCGGGTCTCCCGCGATGTAATACCTCTCCGGGCCGCCCTCTTTTTTGACTATCTCCCTTATACTGTCGGCGATGGCCTTGCCGTTTGCGCCTTCCTCAAGCGGGATGTATATAGCGGTTGTCTTTCCATCTGCGGATATCACCCTTCCTGTGAAAAGCGGGTTCTCAAAGAGGTCCTTTTTGAGGCGCTCCATTTCCGCCCCGTTCTTCGGAAGCTCTGCCATGAGCGGGGCGACCTTCAATGTCCCGGCCTCTGCTGTGACATTCGTAATGGTCGGCAGCCCGTTTACATCCCTTGCCGCCACTCCCTCCATGAGGAGGACCTCGTTGGTTATCCTCAGGACCTTCCCGAGCGTGCGCTCATTCAAGACCCCTTCATCGCTCGTTATGCCGACGGCTATCGTATCCTCATAGAGGCCGAAGGTCTCATCGACCGAATCATTCCAGACCCTTACGTCAGAGGTCGGCGGGAGCATGTTCTTGGGGTTCGTGTCTGTCTTTATCTTGGGGAACTGCGTAAGAAAGCCGAGCGTGATCAGCACAGCTATGATGACGACGAGCTTCGGGTGGTTTACTGAAAATTCTACGAGGGAAAATTTTTTCATGACGGCTCTCGATAAATGGATTTTATTTGGTTCAGGCTTACGCCTTTGTTGCAACCGTAACCAGGAACGCTCCAGCCTTGGGGCACAATCTTCTCCCGAGCCGTTCCTGAACCCCTGAAAAGGCAAGATATATTTTTGAATTTACTGGCAGAAAAAAGAGGCAGGTCCTCGTCTCTATCACTTTGAAACCCGCCTCCCTGAGTTCTGATTCTATGGCGCGCGGAGATAAAAAATCCGCGTTCCTGTAAATAGATTTTCTGAACAATCCTTTGGCCCTTCTCAAGAGGGCCCAGGGTGAGCGGCTGTTAAGGAGGGTTATGACAACCCTGCCGCCAGGCCGCAAGACCCGTTTCATCTCAAGGAGAGCGGCCGCCCTTTCCCTTACGAAGCAGAGCATGCAGACGGAAAGGACCAAGTCAAAATGTCCGTCAGGGAAGGGGAGGCTCAGCGCGTCTGCCTTGATGAGATCGATTTTCAGGCCTGCCTGTCCGGCCTTGCCCCTTGCCCACTCTAACATCCCGAGTGATGCGTCCAAGCCGGTTACCCTGGCCCCACTTTTTGCAAGCTCGATGGAATATATCCCCGTGCCGCAGCCCGCGTCCAGAACCCGCTCACCATCCTTGACGCCTGCCATCGAGAGGACAAGCTCCTTCTCAAGCCTGTCGGAGGCCTTCCCGAGCGGGGTTTCGTACCAGGCCTCATATTTTTGCGGGTCCCAGGTAGCCATATTCTTTCGCGGCTGAACTTCGGATAAGGCTTCAGCAGGGTTATTCCAGCTTTTTGATCTTCAGGGCGTTAAGGATCGTGCTTTCATAAAAAGGCTCGCTTATGCCTTTTTTCATCTTCCGCAGGAAATATTTCTCGAACCCGACCTTGGCGAGGTGGACCCAGCGCCCTTTCTTCGCCCATGTCACATCCCTTGGAGGAATCTGTGGGATAGCCACGAACGCCACTCCGGTGTCGCCCATATCCGCAAGGCATACCGCGTTCCATGTCGCAATTGCCGAGGCCTGCCTGCCTTCGATCGATGCCTTGATGTTCCGGACCGTGGCCGTCACCATGCTCTCTATCATGAAGCCGGTCTTGGGTACGCCCGTCGGGATCGGGGTCGCTTCCAGCGGGGCTATTGCAATGCAGACGCCTATGGCGTAAATGTCCGGATACTTTGGAGACCTCTGGAACTTGTCGACCACGACAAAGCCTTTGGGGTTGCAAAGCCCTTCGACGCTGGCAACGGCGTCAACTCCTTTGAAGGACGGGATAATCATAGAGTATCCGAAGGGAAGCTCCCGCTCTCCTTCATTCAATACATCGACAATCATTTTCCCGTCTTCGACGCGCTTTATCCTGGTGTTTGTAAGCCAGCTTATGTGCCTCTCTCTTAACTCGTGCTCAAGGAGGCCTTTCGAATCTCCGACACCGGAAAGTCCCATATGGCCTATGTAGGGTTCAGGGGTGATGAAGGTGATGGGGACCTTTCTGCGGATTTTTCTTTTGCGCAGGTCGGCGTCGAGTATGAAGGCGAACTCGTACGCCGGGCCGAAACATGAAGCGCCCTGGGCCGCACCGATGACCACCGGGCCGGGGTTTTCGAGGAATCTCTGGTATCGCTCGAACGCCTTTTCAGCGTGGTCGACGGTGCAGACAGATACGGTGTGGCCCTCAGGCCCGAGGCCGGGGACATCGTCGAACGCGAGCTTCGGGCCTGTCGCTATGATGAGGTAATTGTAAGGCACAACGGCGCCGGATGAGGTTTTTATATTCTTTTTAACAGGGTCTATGGCGGCAGCACCCTCGGGGATGAATTTAATCCCTTTTTTTTCGAGCGGCTCTTTGAGGGAAAAGCTTATGTCCTTCCTCGACCTCCAGCCCACGGCTACCCACGGGTTGGACGGGACGAAATGAAAGATCTCCGTATTCGAGATTATGGTCACGCTGTGGCCGGAGCCAAGGGCGGCCTTCATCTCGTAGGCCGCTGGAAGCCCGCCGGTGGATGCACCTATTATTACGATATTCGCCATAGCTCCTCCTGAGGCGGTTCACTTTCAGGTCAGGTTAAGACAAGCGCGTTATGGAAAGCTTACCTGGATATCTTGTATTTCAAATAGCACTCTCCGACCGGGCCTGGCTTTTCGCTGCCCGTAAGCTCCACCCCGGTCTTCAGGGCCTTGCCCATGGCTGATTTGACCATCTGGCTTATCGGGCAGGAGCCCTTCTTGCCGCTGTTCCTCAGAATTTCGTTGCCGTTGCAGATGTCGCACCCTTTGACATACAGGTGGGCCGTGCCGTCATCATTGAATTCGAACCTGGCTATATCGGAAAACCTGAAAGGCCCGCTCATGTACTCTTCGATTGTCTTCTTGAAATCAGCCGGATCCGCGGGCAGCTCACGGAGTCTCTTTTGCCAGGCATTGGCAAGTATGACCCCTATCTTAGCGTTATATCTGGCCGCGTCTTCGCCGAGGGCCTCAATGACCGCGGCATGGTAGGCAGCAAAGAACTCCTTTGAAAAATCGTGAGACATAAAAACCTCCTTCATTAAAAGCTGTTCGTTATCAATGCAGCTGACGCAGTTTTTGGCGTACAGGTATACTGTGCCTTCATCTGTAAATTCGAATCTTACGATATCGGAAAAACTGAAAGGCTCGACCGTGTATGATTCTTTGGCTTTTTTAGATTCCGCCGGGTCTGCTGAAGAGTCAACCCTCTTATGCCACGCGTTGGCGAGTATGGCCCCGATCCTGGCGTTGTATTTGGCCGCGTTCTCACCGAGGGCTTCAAAAACGGAGGCATGGTACATGTTGAAAAACACCCTGGAAAAATCGTGAGACACGACCTTCATATCTTCACTTTTCTCGTAAGCGACTGTTTTTCATTGAGGTATTCGAAAAGAACTTCCCTCATTATGTCGCACGCCGTGATGACCTTGGGATTGGCAAGGGAATAATAGATGCTGACCCCTTCGCGCCTGCTTCTAAGTATGCCCTTGTTGCGCATTATGGCGAGGTGCTGGGAAGCGTTCGCGTTGGAGATGCCTATCTTCCCGGCGATCTCGGTCGCGGATAGCTCGTCCTCCCGCAGGGTGTTTATGATCTCAAGGCGCTTGGGATTTGCCAGGCATTGGCAGATGCTTGCGTGTATCTCGTAGATCTCTTTAGGTATCATGCTCATGCGTCCTGATTAATTGTGTTGAGTCGTTATGATGCGCTTATTGGTTTACGGATTTTAAAGCTGATTCCTTATTTAAGGAATTGCTTAAATAATAAAATAATGTAATCACATGGAAATGTCAAGACAGCGATTGACAACGAAGGCCCGGCAGAGTATATTAGTAGTTGCTTAAATACTTATGAAAAACGCAGCCTACTTATTCAAGATACTGTCGGTAGACAGGAGGATCGACATCATCGAGCTCCTTAAAAAAGGGCCCATGAGCGTCAACGCCATTGCTGAGGCCATCGGCATATCTCAGTCCGCAGTTTCGCAGCACCTCAGGGTGCTTAAGTCTTCCGGGCTCGTAAACGATGAGCGCAAGGGTTACTGGGTGTATTATTCGCTCGACCGGGAGGCCCTGGAGATGTGCAGACAGCGCCTGAACAGGTTATGTTCCTGCGGCTGTCAGGGCGGGAATGCCGCCGGGAAGAAGTAACGGGCAGGTATTTTTTTTTGTGCCTTGCATATAAGAGCATGCTTATATACTTAAATAAATCGACGGCTGCCTCCACCAGGGGCGGCCAAAAAAACAGGAGGAAGTTATGGCTGGTCTGGCGTTAAATTTCATTGTCTTTTTGCACCTGTTGTCATCGGTTGTCTGGATAGGAGGGATAATTTTCATCCTGTTTGTAGCTATCCCGGCTTCAAAGGAGGTCATGGGAACAGAAGCAGGCAAAATCATGGGTGTGGTTTCAAAAAGGTTTACGCCTTTCGCGAATTACAGTATTTTGCTTCTTGTCATAACAGGGGTCTTTTTATCGTTCCTGCACATAGGCTCTTATATGAGTGCGCCATTTTATTTTAAGTCGGCGCTGGCCGTAACGATGATAGCTATCCATTTTTACAGAGGCCTTCTCCTGGCCCCGAAGATAGCAAAGTCAGAGCCGGCAAAAAAAACATCCCTTCAGAAGCTTTCTGTTGCTCTGGTAAAGCTCAATCTGGCTCTCGGCGTTGCTGTATTATTTTTGGCGAAGATGGTTTAATCTTTTTCGAGAGGAATAATATCGTGTTCGAGGACGACCTAAAAAGGCCTCGGATTAGGTTGCTCAATATCATTAGGAGAAAGCAAGGCCCCTGACAGGCAAAGTGCCGCAGCGTAAAAAATCCAGTTAGGCAAGAAGGAAAAAAAGAATCATTATGAATTAAAGATTGATTATGGCCCAGGGTACAGGGTACAGGGTTTACTACGCGCTGAACGGAAAGACAGTGGGTATTGTTGCTGCTCGGCGGTGACAAATCAACGCAGAAAAAAGATATCTTACAGGCAAAAGCTTACTGGGAAGACCATAAAGAGAGGGAACAATGACAAAAAACACGAGTTATCAGGAAGACCTGTTCGAGGCGTTAAAAGGTCCTCGCGAGGCAGCCGCATATCTTAATGCGGCTATCGAGGACGGAGATAAAGAAGTGCTTCTCTTGGCAATGCGAAATGTAGCTCAGGCTCACAGCGGAATGTCTACGATCGCAAAAAAAAGCGCATATAAATCGAGAAAGCCTTTATCGTAGGCTTTCTAAGAAAGGCAATCCGGAATTTAAAAACGTTTTAAATCTGCTTCATGTTGTTGGTTTGAAAATCAGTATTGAACCGAAAAAACACGCCGTTCTAAAACAGTTACGGCATAATGCTGACCTCACCCCTGAAGTTAAAGCCACTTGAAAGTTGAGCCTCCGGGTGTGCTTAACGCATGGCTCATTTGTTTTCCTGGTGAAGCAGAGTGGGATCGAACCCCTGACCTCAAGACTACTATACAACAGTTTTACAACAGTCCAAAGAAAAGGGGTTACGAGAAATCTCGTAACCCCTTGTTATTCTTGGTGGAGCAGAGGGGGATCGAACCCCTGACCTCAAGACTGCCAGTTAACTTCTGAAAAAGCCCCTCATTTCCTCTTTGTTGTTATCTGTTGGTTTTTATTAGCCAAAAGGGGAAATTAGAGGGGCTTTTCTTTGCTTTCTGAATACCTAAAAAACAGGCTATTTTCGCTTGGTTGGTTCACAAAAACTTCACAGTGAACAGTGGTTCCATTTTAATGGAAAAACTTTATTGACAATATCTATTAACAATGATAAAAATGTTAATAATGGAGCGTCGAGCTATGACGAAAACGGAATTGTATAAATGGTGCGCGTCTGAGTCTTCGAATTATAAGCACATGCATGTCGAGCGCTCAGGGCTACCTTCACCGGCCAAATATAAGGCAACCCTTTTGGCGTTATTCTCGAAGAAAATGATTTCATTGGAGGATATTGCAAAAGAGGTCGGCACTACTTATGGCACTTTACGTGTATGGAGATCGGAAAAGAATTTTAAAAAGCAGGTCAAGGAGAATATAGAGAGGTTTTCTAAATTTTACATTTCACGAGCCAAACAGTCAATAAAGGGCGGCAAGCGTCTTGAATTGTACCCTGGGAATGAAGTAATAACTCCATCGAAAAAAAGGATTGCTCTTGCAAAAGAACTATCTTTTTATTCGCATGAGCTTCAGAAGACTATCATCTTTACATTGGCCGATGACTCCATGAAGTCCTTAATTATCATGACCACGGAACGGACATTAAGGGAGATGGGCGACCTGAAAACTGTTCACATATTGAATCTGATTCGCATAGCGGGGCTGCATAGTACACAAGAACTCTTCTTGAAGTCGATGGAAAACCTTTTAGAAGCTGGAATGTCGGTTGATTCCTACATAAAGACAGCAATAAATACAAGTAAGGGCATTTCTAAAAGGCTTGAACTGGCTTTAGAGGAAGCCGAAAACCTTTGAGTAGGGAAAACCATGAGTGAAGCCCAGCTGGACAAGGTTTCTGAGATGTTAGAGGAAAACGTTAAGCACCGATTCTATGGCGAGATTTTGATTAAATTCGAGAACGGAAAAATTACTCTCATCAAGAAAACTGAGAATATAAAAATCTAAACGAAATTTGGTATCGGAACAACCGGGCCGACTTGAACGCGAATGCGTTTAGTCGGCTTTTTTATTTCAAGGACAAATGCGAATCGATCTTGATCAGGAAGACATACAGGCGATAGCTGCTCAAGTGACAGCCGAGGTACTAAAGGCGATCAAGCCTATTGTGGGCAAGGGACAGCCTACAGAGGATACCTTAATGACTGTCGACGAGTGCGCTGTCTATCTCAGGGTTAAGCCTCAGTGGTTATACAAGCGGACGCAGCTTAAAGAAATACCCTATGTCAAGTTGGGACGATTCGTGATGTTTAAAAAAATAGAGGTGGATCAGTGGGTGGATAGGGAAGGGAAAATGCCTCAACTGAATAGTTCAAAGGTTTTCAATAAATGAGAGTGCAACCCAATAACTGGAGGGACAAATGGCTGGTAATTTAGGGCAGCTTACGTTGGATATCGTCGCGCGGATAGGCGGCTTCACAGGGCCCCTCGACCAGGCCGCGCGCCAGTCGAAAAAGACGGCCGACGATATCTCGCAGAACATCGGCAAGCTCAAGAGCGTCTTCATGAATATTTTCCCGGCAGCGGCCGCCGCCGCGAGCGTCGCGGGCATTACCGCTTTCGTGAAGTCGACCATAGACGCAGCGGACCACATGGAGAAGTTGTCGCAGTCTGCCGGTGTTTCGGTCGAGACGCTTTCCACAATGGGCTACGCCGCGAAGTTTTCCGGTATTGATATCGAGAAGCTCGCAGACGGGTATAAAAAACTCAGCAAGTCCATGTCCGAGACGGCTTCAGGCACGGGGGAGGCAAAGAAGGCTTTCGACGTCCTGGGCATATCCGTGAAGAACAGCGATGGCAGTCTGAAGAGCTCCGAGCAGGTCATGCTCGAACTCGCAGACAAGTTCGCGGGGATGGAGGACGGGGCAGGCAAGACCGCCCTTGCCATGAAGTTCTTCGGCAAATCAGGGGCAGACCTTATCCCCATGCTTAATGAGGGGTCTGCCGGTCTGGCTGAATTCGCGCAGAAAGCGAGAGACTCAGGGAACGCCCTCTCGACCAAAGCGGCTGCAGCTGCCGCCGAGTTCAATGATAAGCTCGACGAACTCGCCGGGAAGCTCAAAGGGACTGTCCTGCCGTATGTCCAGGACTTTGTAGTGGGCGTCAACGCGGCTTTCAATGCCGTGAAACGTTCGAATTGGGAAGAGCTCGATGATGCTGAGGCAAAGCTCAAGAAGCTCGTCGACCTCAAAAATGCCGTTGTCCAAGGTGACAAGTTCGATATTTTAAAGAACCTTGCAAGCGCCAGGAGGGCTGGACTGTCGAGCGAGGCTGGTTCATTTTGGGAGTTTGCATCACAGGGCAAAGACGCCGTTGCAGCCCTGAATGAGGAGATAAAAAAGACCCATGACAGCATAGACAAGCTTCATAAAGACCTTACTCATCCGCCCACGCTCCCGAAAAAGAATGCCCCGGTCCTGCCGGACGACGAGGCCGAGAAGGAAGCGAAGCGCCTCACCGAGGCCATAGACAAGCAGATAGCCGCGATTGCGGAACAGGGCGCTACTTTCAACATGACGTCGACAGAGGCGACTCTCTACAAGCTCGCCATGCAGGGAGCCAACGAAGGGCAGATAGCCCTGGCGCGTGAGCTTCTCGTAATGAACGAGGCCCAGAAGAAACAAGCTGAAGAATTCGAGGACAGCCAGAAGAAGGTTGTGGCCGCGGCGGCCGCTACGAAGAAGATATTCGAGGACACCCGGACGCCGATAGAGCAGTACAACGCGCGCATGAAAGAGCTTGATGACTTCCTGAACGACGGGGCCATCAGCTTTGAGACATACACGAGGGCGGCCGAGGGGGCGGAGAAGACGTTTACCGACGCCGTCACAAAGACAGCGGATAAAGGCAATAGCAAGCTCGATGAACTGAAAGACGCCATTGAGGGATGGGGCAGGTCCTCTGCCGACGCCTTCGCCGAGTTCGCCATGAGCGGCAAGGCCTCTTTCACCGACCTGGCCAACAGTATCATACAGGACATTCTCAGGATGACTGCATACCAGCAGATATTTAAGCCCATGTTCGGGGCCATAAGCTCTGGCGTTTCGAACCTGTTCGGGACACCTACTCCGACTGTCCCTTCAGCTCACGGCAATGTTTTCAAGGGCGGGAATATCATCCCCTTCGCGAAAGGTGGAATCATTGACAGGCCTGTGACCTTTCCCCTTGGTCTTGCGGGCGAAGCCGGGCTTGAAGCCATATTGCCGTTGAAGCGCACCAGCGGGGGAGACTTGGGCGTCAAAGCCGATATGCGCGGCATGGGCGGCGGCCCCATGAAAATAGAGATCATTAACAAGAGCGGGCAGCCGATGGAAGTCACGGACGCGAAGTTCAACCTCCAGGACCAGGTGTTGTCCGTCTGGATAGATGGCTTCAATCGCAATAAGGGCGGGCTCCGCACCCTTTTGGGAAGATAGATGGCCCGTATTCGGACAATTAAACCCCCCTTTTGGACGGATCCCGGAATAATGCAGATATCGCTTCCGGCTCGCCTAATGTTCATAGGGACATGGACTTTCGCGGATGACAACGGCAATCTTGAGGCACACCCTAAGATGCTCAAAGCCCTGATATTCCCTGGAGATGAAATCAAAGTAGAGCCTATCCTAGCCGAGCTCATCGAGCATAATTTTCTTATCCCATATTCTGTGAACGGCAAGAATTATCTTCATATTCGCACCTTCAAAAAACACCAGAAGATAAACCGGCCGAGCCCGGCTATCTGTCCTTTGTATGAGGACTCAGTGAGCCATCACGGAGGACTCAGTGAGCCATCACGGCAGGAAGGTATTAGTAGTAGTATTGGTAGTTGTAGTGGAAAGGAAAGTATTGGTATTGGAAGGGAGACAGAAGGGAAGAGGAAGGGGGACGCGGGGGAAGGAGAAACCAGCGGGGTTTCTGCTTCCGAAAAGCATGCTACAAGCACTACGAAAGAAGAAGAACGAAGACGAGAGCTTCAAGCCCAAGCTGAACGACTCAAGCTCGAGGGAAGATTTTAGAAACGCATATAAAAAAGGTACAGGAGGTTTTAGATGCATAACGTTTCAGACATGATTGGGTTTTTCCTTAAATATGGGAACTGGATACAGGCCGGAGAGGCAGCCAGGTCGACAGGAATTTACAAGGCGGCAGTTGGCGGCTCGACTCAGACAGACATCTCGGGGAACTTTCAGAGCGCGACGGGGGCGGCCTTTCTCGAGTACCTGACGGCAGGTCCTTCTGCCTTTGATAGGCTCAGGCCATACACGCGCCGGGCGGCCTTCAGGACTGCCTTGATCACACCCGCGCAGCCTCTTTCAGCGGCGTTGATTTCAGAGGGCGGCCCTGCCCCGGCAACGAAGCTCAACAACGATTCCGCTGGCCTTGCCCCGGTAAAAGTAGGCGGCCTGGCGGTAGCGTCGAAAGAGGCCCTCTTCACCCCCGAAGGCATGGAATCAATAACGTTGGAACTTCGGAACGCGGTTGCCGAGGCAACGGATCAGGAATTTTTAGGCACGATAGCCGACGCCGCCGACGTGACTGAGGCCGCGAGCGCGGACCCTGTAGCCGATTTTAAAAAGCTCCTTGACGGCGTAAACTTAAGCGGCTTCGGGAGCCTGTTTTTCATCGCCTCACCCGGCACGGCAAATATTTTGAGCACAAAACGCGCCGCTACAGGCGGCCCCCTTCTTTTCCCGGGAGTCTTAGGCGGCTTCCTCCTGGGGCTGCCCTTGTTGATGACAGCGCCAGCCGACGACACGCTCACCCTGGTTGATGCTTCGAGCATATCTACCGGCGCTGAAGATATGGAGATCAAGACAACCGAGCACGCGAGCGTATATCTTGACGATATGGACAGCGACGGCCCGTTCACGCTGATCTCAGTTTTTCAGGCAGAAGCGATCGCGCTCTTGGGGATTCGCAGCTTCGCCGCGAAACTTATGAGAGCGTCCGGCGCCGCAGTCTTGACGGGCTGTTCGGCGGCATGGGCAGGGGGTGAGTAGCGTGAAACAGGTTAAACTCCGCGTCATCGTCGACGGTGCCGAGGCATTGATGGACGCGCGAAAATTCCTCGACAGCATTTATGATCAAGTGGCGGCGAACCTCAAGGCGATGGAAAAGCGGATTGAAAAACGCATTGAGGAACGCGGCGCGTTGAAATACTTGGGTACGTTCAATATGGGGACGAGCTACCAGAAGGGGGACGCCATAACCTACGGCGGCTCCTTATGGGTGGCCCTCAATCCAACGAACTCGAAACCGCCGGGCCCTGACTGGCAGCTGGCAGCAAAGCGAGGGAGGGATGCTGCGCGATGAACATCGAAAAAGCATATACGGCCATAGGCGAGCAAATCAGGAAGATGCTGAAGGACGGGCGCGATGCCCGTCCCGTCTCCCTCGATGTTCACAAGGACGGAGCTGGACACCACGTCATTGTAGAGTTTTCGGACTCGAATCTAATCGGCCTGAACTTCGAGGACACCGAGCCTTATACACCCGAGAGGCGAGAGGCTCTTGAGGCCAGCTTCGCGGTGGTCTGTGCCGTCACTCTGGCAATGAAAGAGGCGGCTTGAGGCCCCTGGGGGGGAGGGTTGAGGTTAAAATCCACCCCCTCCGGACACCGCGCCCCCAATGTTTTTTTTGCGCGTTTAGCTTCACCTTTGAAAAAAAGCAGGAGAAAAGCCGCATGGCTAAACTATCGTTGAAGGCCCCTCAAGGGCTTTCCAAAGCCGCCGTTTCATGGTGGGGAAAGCTTTTGCGTGAGTATCAGATCACAGATAACGCTGGCCTTTTGTTGCTCGAACAGGCTCTGAGGTCCTTCGACCGCGCTGAGGAAGCACGCTTGATTATCGACAAGGAGGGCGCCGTCATTCGGGACCGCTTCAACCAGGCCCGGACGCACCCGGCGTGCCAGGTGGAACGCGACAGCCGGGCAGCCGTCGTCAAAACGCTGGCCGCTCTTGGAATTGATGGAGGCCCGGTCGATGTTTAGAATCCGCGCACGGCGCACACGGCAAGCGGTTCCGAAGATTCAAGAAGGGGCCGCAGTCACGGAAATTTATACTCGTTATTTTTGTTCCATCGGCCTTGAGAACGAATCCGGCCAGGCCTCCGGCAGCCCTGAATGGAAAGCGGCCTTCAATATTAAATTCGGAAAGCCTGAATACCGCCGCGCAGCCTGGCAATCTGTTCGTGCCGCCGTTAAGGGCAAGCTCCCCGCCGAGATATTCAAGACGCTGGACGGGTACTACACCGACGGCCCTGCTTTGCACTTTACACAGGGCTTTTCCCTCGAGGACCGCGAAAGGATGCTGAAGCTCGTCGGCGGCTAGGACAGTTTTTGACATAATGGCAGGACCTTTACAAAAGAAAAGGAGGCACGACATGACCGAGGCATTGGCGCAACAGAGCGATTTTCAACCTATGACAGCTGTACAGATCAAGGCACAGGTGGCTTTGATACAGGACGTAATGAAGTCCATCATGCAGCTTGGGCAACATTACGGAACGGTGCCGGGTTGCGGCGACAAGAAGACACTCCTAAAACCCGGCGCGGAAAAGTTGATGATGACTTTCAGGCTGGCCGCTGACCCCCATATTCAGGAAATACCGACTGAGGACGGGATTACTTTCAGGGTGGTCTGCCGCATCACGAATCAGGCTTCTGGCGTTTTCTTGGGGGCCGGGATAGGCGAGGCCTCGAGCCGGGAAGATAAATACAACTGGCGCTCCGCCGTTTGTGAAGAGGAATACCAGGCAACGCCAGACGACCGCAAGAGGGTAAAGTGGGGCAGGCGATGGGAGAAAGGCCGGCAGACGGCCTACCAGATAAAGCAGGTCCGCACGAACTGGGCCGATCAGGCGAATACGATCCTTAAAATGGCGAAGAAGCGCGCCCTCGTCGACGCGATCCTGACCGTAACGGCCGCGAGTGACATTTTCACGCAAGGCGACGAAGGCGCAGAGGACGCAGCCGGTAAAAAGACCGGGAGCGCCGAGGTCAAGCCGATCACAGAAGGGCAGGCAAAAATCCTATTCGCAAAGGCAAGGGCGAAGAGCGTGACCGAAGCGGATATCCTGGAGGCCTTCGGGCTGGATTCAATCAATGATATACCGGCCCCCCTCTTCAGCGAGGTCCTGGCCTTCATCGAAAAGGGCGTGCTCGTCTCGCACGAAGAATAGGAGGTTTTAAATGGAAGTCTATATTTGCCGGAGATGCGGCAATCAATTCGACTTTGTGAACAAGAAAGACGGCCGTTCATGCGATACCTGCGGCGCGCCCCTTGAGCATAGAGGATATGAAATACCTTATTGGGGGACCTTTGCGAAAAAGGATATTGACGGTCGAGGCCTCGAGATGCCGGAAGGATAAATAGAAAAGGGGGGATTCTACTCCCCCCTTTCTTTGCCAGCGGTAATGTTTGCGCACACGACCTGCCCGGCCTACTTAAGCTTATCTTAGATGCCGAACCATTGTCAAATAGATGCTCTTGACAGAAAAGTATGATTTGGGATATCCTGACTGTGCGAAAAACCTAAAGGGAGCCCCTACCTCCGTTCTTGTTTACGGGCAGGGGAAAATTTATTTTTGGGCTATTCCTGCCCGCAGTGTCTTCATATCGTGAGGTATGAAGAGGCGACCTTTAGGTGCCTTCGCAAACACTGCGGGCTTTTTCTATGCCCAAAAACCGGAGGTGGATCATGATAGAAAATCTTGCCAGGAGAAAATTTGAGAAACTAATTGAGATAGGTAATACAGGCAAGTACGGCTATTCTAATCAGGGACTCTGGACGCATATCGAAAAGAAAAGGTTAGAGGTTCTTAAAGACCTCACACTTAAAATGAGCGCTATTTTAGAAGAAATGAGAGATGAAAAAGACCATAAAAAAAACAGAAAACTACAAAAGAGACTGCATGAAATCAACTGGGCTATGACCTCCATGTTGTTAGCTTCTAGAGGAGATGTAATCGGGATGCTCAAAGCCTATCCGGGCTTCGAATCTAAAAAGGAGGCCTGACATGAGGCGAATTCGCGGATTTTATGTTTCAGATGAAGAAAGGGCCTTTCTGGAAAGATATCTCGCTGTGATCAGGGAGTGCCCAGAAGAGAAGGTGCACGCAGCTACATTCACTGTAGATACTTATTTTTGTAACCATACAAAAGGAACAGGGTTCAGCAAAAACGAGAAAGGAATCTGAACATGGGCAGGGCAAAGGGACTTTATAAAAGGGGCCGTATCTGGTGGATTGCTTATGCCGGACCAGTTGGAAGAATCATCCGCGAATCAAGCGGTAAGACAAACAGCCGGGATGCAGAGGTCCTTCTGGTACAGCGTAAAAAGGAAGTGCAGGAAGGCAAGGACCCGTCAGCGGAAAAGGTGGTCGGCAATCACACTTTCAAGGAGCTTGCCGAGCATTACAAAAAATGGGGCGATGGACGGCAGAGGGGCTTTGTGACCAAGAAGTATCACATAGAACATCTTACAGGCGTGTTCGGCAATGTCCCTTTGAAGTCCTTTACGACCATGCTTGTTGAGGAATGGCAGACACGGGAAATGGTTTTAAGAAAACCAGCTACAGTGAACAGGAGACTTGCCACACTTAAGCATATGTTCACGAAGGCAGTTGAATGGGTATGGACGACAGAGGAATCACTAAAGCGCGTCCGGCGCGTCAAGCTCCTTGCCGAGAATAACAGGCGCTTGAGATACCTTTCACCTGTAGAAAGTCAGGCCCTTTTGGATGTTTGCACGAAGTATGCGAGTTATGACCTTAGCCACTTGAGGCCGATTGTAACAACTGCTATCAATACGGGCATGAGGAAGGAGGAAATCCTTTCGCTTGAATGGGATAGGCATATTGACTTGAGGAATGGTCTTATTTGCCTCGACAAGACAAAGAACGGAGAGAGGCGGGAGATATCCATTAATCAGACCGTAATAGGCGCTCTACGAGGCATTGTACGGCGTATAGGCAGTCCCTATGTCTTTGTTGACCAGCAAGGCAGAAGATACAAAGATGTTAAAAGGTCTTTTACTACAGCTTGCAGTAAAGCAGAATGGGAAAGATGTTCAAGCTGTAATTATGAGAGAGGCAAGGGGCAGGGTGTAACGCCTGGGGCTTGCCCTCAATGCGGCAGCGAGATGAAGCGGCTAAAGGGGATAAAGGATTTTCACTTCCACGACCTAAGGCATACATTCGCAAGCCAGCTTGTAATGGCAGGGGTAGACATTACAACTGTGAAGGAACTATTGGGGCATAAGACGCTTACAATGACTTTGAGATATGCCCACTTAAGCCCTAAGCACAAGGCACAGGCGGTTGATTTGCTCGATAGGGTTATGACAGGAAAAGCAACTTCACAATTACTTCACAGTCACAAAGAAAAAGAGGCTATGCTTAACGCATAACCCCTTGATTTTGTTGGTGGAGCAGAGGGGGATCGAACCCCTGACCTCAAGACTGCCAGTATGAAACAGCAAAAAAAACATAACCCCTTGATTTCGGTCTGACTTTCCGGTTTTGACTTAAAAATCAAGGGGTTAATTGTTGTCTCCCTATTCCCGCTGTTTCCCTTAAGTCCCTCTATTCCCTTCCTGTCTGCAACAATTTTGCAACAGTGGAGTCTTTGAAATCTGACGAGAGATAGTAGCCGACTGCCTCGAAAAAAATAATACAAAATAAAATCTTTATATTGCAGGGACTTAGTTTAAATGTTCTGTTTAACTCAATATAACTGGCTTTGAGAGTGTTTTTCCCGGGACGGGCTAAGAAATGGACAAAGTGGACATGAAAGAAAAATATTTCTTGCATGCTGTAACGCATAGGGTTACAATTGGCCAATGATAAAGAGCTTCCGCCATAAGGGACTGAAGGCCTTTTATTCTATTGGCAGCAAGTCGGGAATCCAGGCGAAGCACACGGAGAGGTTACGGCTGATACTTGCGAGGCTTGATGCCGCATATGAAGCGGAGGATATGAACCTTCCAGGGTTGAGATTCCATAAGCTCACTGGCAACTTCAAGGGCTTCTGGTCCGTAGAGGTAAGCGGCAATTGGAGAATAATATTCAAATTTGAAGGGCATGACGCCCACGTGGTCGATTATCTGGACTACCATTGAAAGGAGTTAAAACCATGATGCACAATCCGCCTCATCCTGGGGAAGTTATAAAGGCACTCTGCATTGAGCCTTTGGGACTCTCAATAACAGAGACGGCAAAGGCCTTGGGCGTAAGCCGTAAGACACTTTCAGAGCTTATCAATGGCCGCTCAGGTATAAGCCCTGAAATGGCCCTAAGGCTTTCCATAGCTTTCAACACTACCCCGGAGAGCTGGCTTAATCAGCAGATGCAGTATGATCTTTGGGAGTTGAGAAAGAAAAAAATAAAAGTAAAACAGCTAAAGGCTGCTTAGGTTTGAAAAATTCGGGGATATGGTGAACCGCAAGGAAAGGAAGGTGTATCAATCCCATGAATAAGAAGATACCAAAGTTTAAAAGCGAGGACGAGGAGAGGGAGTTCTGGGCAACCCACGAC
>MGPK01000060.1:13103-23494 GCA_001795535.1 Deltaproteobacteria bacterium GWA2_54_12 | reverse complement strand
ATAGGTTTCATATGCTCCTCAATCCATAAAGTAGAAGAACTTGGGATATGTATTCAGCTCGGCCTTGAGCCTGAATACGCGCTTCTTTTCGAGTATCTTCCTGACCTCGCTTTCGGGGTCCAGGAGGTTGCCGAACTTCCTGGCTCCGACCGGGCAGACCTCGACGCAGGCCGTGTAGCGGCCCTGTCTGGTCCTCTGGAGGCAGAATGTGCACTTTTCCGCTACTCCCTTCATCCTCGGCCTGTTGCCGAGGTAATGGGTCACGGGGTTCATCTCTTCGGCCGGGAGGTTGGGCTCGCCCCAGTTGAATCTCCTTGCCCAGTAAGGGCAGGCCGAAACGCACATCCTGCAACCTATGCACCAGTTGTAGTCTATGACGACTATGCCGTCCGGCTCCCTGTAGGTGGTGCGCACGGGGCAGACCTTGACGCATGGGGGCTTTTCGCACTGCATGCACTGCATCGGCAGATAGAAGTGGCCCTTCTCAGGCACCTGCTCGGGCTCGTAGTAGTGCTCGCCTTCGAGCACGACTCCGGCGTTCTGATAGGCGTTGCCGCCCACCTGTATGCCGGCCGGGTCAGGGTAGCCCTTGTCCATGTTCTCCTGGAGGAAGTTGCCCTTCTCCATCTTCAGGACTCTTATCCACTGTATCTCGGGGTTGTCGCGCGACTGGTTGTTCTCTTTGACGCAGGCGTAAACGCAACGCCTGCAGCCTATGCACTTCTGGATGTTGAGGGCGTAACCGAAAAGGACGCCTTCCTGCGCGGGGGTTGAGTCGACAGAGGTCTTTTTGCCGTACTCCTCGGAGTACCTTTTTTCGAGGCGGTCAACTGCCTCTTTTTTCTCCTCGTCGGTCATGATGCGGTAGTTCTTCTGGAACCACTCGCCCCAGGTGGCCTTTGCTTCGGCCTCGTCCTTGCCGGAAAGAAGCGCCCCGGCTCCGGCGGCGAGGGTGGCTGCCGAAAGTGTCCCTCCTGCCGCTTCTTTCAGGAATTCGCGGCGGGAAGTCTCTTTTTCGTCAACCTGGTTTTTCTTGTCTTTATCGTTTATGTCAGACACGGCAGCCTCCGTATGAAGCTTGGCAGAGAATCCGGCTTAAAGCCGGCAGCTTTCAAAATTCAAGCCCCTCAGGCTTCGGGGTTGTTGTAGTTCTTTACGAGCCGGGCCACCAGCGTTTTTTTCTCGCCAGCGGTCATCTCAATGTACTGCATTTCAGAAAGGACCTTGTCTCCGGGAAGCACATCGTTCAAATAGGCTTGCTGGGGGTCTTCTTTCAGCAGAATGTCCCCGGTCTTCTTTGCGACCGCAGCCGTTGCGGTGACTGCCACCGCGCCCACGATGGCCTTTTTAAGAAAGCCGCGCCTGGAGGAACGGGCCTTGACCATGTTGTCGATGCCGATCTGTTCCCTGGAATCTTTTTCCTTCTTATCCATGAGCCATTCCTCCGGGTCTTGAGAGCAAAAAGTGAAAAAGTCTTGAGCCTGCGGGACGGGCATGGCTTAGGCTCGCTTTTAAAGCCCTCTGTCCAGCACTGAGGACTTTAAAGCCGCTTACCTGTCCCGACAATTGTTTGATTGTAATATTGTGGTTAATAATAGAACAACTGGTACTTACTTGTCAAGCTGGTTGTTGTATACAGTATCCAGTGTTGTCAAAAGAAGGGTTTTTTGGAAATTCCGACGCCCCTGATGATATAATCTCTTCTTATGGACCCGTTACTTTTAAAAGAGATAGCATCCGAACTGAACGACGAGCTTCGAGGAGGCGTGGTCTCGAAGATTCATCAGAGCGACCACAGGACCCTTATATTAAGGATATTCATCAGGGGCAGGGATTTAAGGCTTCTGATATCCGCCCACCACAGCTTCCCGAGGATTCATCTGACTGAACGGGCCTACCCAAACCCGCCCGCGCCCTTGAGATTCTGCGCTTTTTTGAGGAGCAGGATAACGAACGCCAGGATAGAGGGCGTCTTTCAGACAGGCACGGAGCGCATAGCCGTAATCGAGCTCGCCAAAAAGAACGGGGAAGAAATAGAGAAAATGAGGCTCGTCTGCGAGCTTACGGGCAAATCGAGCAACATAATACTTGTCGACAAGGATGATGTCGTGCTCGATGCCCTGAAGTTTTTCCCTCCTGAATCCAGGCGCGCTGTCCAGCCCGGGATAAAGCTCGAACCTCTTCCAAAGACTGCCGTACTAAAGGAAGAGGAAAAAATCCCAAGGCTTGAAAATGAATCGTGGAACAGCGGCGCTGACAAGTATTTCTCGGCCCTCGTCGACCATGAAGAGTTCATGAGGGAGAAGTCCGCTCTCAAGAAGGTCATAACGGAAAACGAAAAAAAGCTTTTAAGAAAACTGGCGAACCTCGAAGGCGACAGGAAAAAGGCCCAGGAGGGGCTCGGCTTCTACAAGACCGGGGAGCTTCTCACTTCTGCCTTCCATAAGATGAAAAAAGGCATGAGCGAAGTCGAGGCCATCGACTACACGAAAGACCCGCCTGAGACGGTGAAGGTCGCGCTCGATGAAAAGTTGAGCCCTCAGGAGAATGTGGCCAAGTGCTTCAAGCGCGCCAGGAAATCAAAGACGGCTCTCGGCCTTCTGGAAAAGCGCGTGCCTGAAGTCAGCTCTGAACTTGAATACATCGAGTCCCTGAAATACGAATGGGAGGGCGCTACGGATACCGGCGCGCTTTCTGATATAAAAGAAGAGCTCATAAAGGGCGGCTACCTGAAAGAAGCCGGAAAAGCTGCTGTAAAGGAAGCTGGTAAGGTCGAGTCGATAAGGCGGTTTACCTCGACCGAAGGCTTTGAGATACTCTGCGGTAAAAGCGGGCTCGGCAACGACCTGCTGGTCTCCAAGTACGCTTCAGGCGAAGACATCTGGTTTCATGTGAAGGGCGCGCCCGGCTCGCACGCCCTTATAAAGGTGGCCGGAAGAAAACAGGCGTTGACTGAAAAGACCATTGAGGAGGCCGCCTCCATTGCCGCGTTCTACAGCAAGTCCAAAGGTTCGTCCAAGGTCGAGGTCATATACGCGGAAGCCCGGAATGTAAAAAAGCCAAAAGGCGCAAAGCCCGGGATGGTCACCGTAAAAGAATACAAGGGCGTTGTGGTGAGGCCCTCTCTTCCGGAAGGGGCAGGAGATGGCGAGTAGAATAGATGGCTGGAGGCGTCCTTGAGGATAAAGCACACCTTCCTTTTTGAGGAAGGGATATGGGCCGTGAGCGGTGAGTACACCGGGCAGAACGGGGCTGTTGTCCCTGTTGAAGGGAGCGCGAGAATAACCCATTCCGACAGGGTCTGGCGGAACCAGGGAGTAATGACGCTGGTGCAGCCTTCCGGCGACATAGAGATACGGAACGACTACGAGATAGCGCCTTTTGAGCAAGGCAGGGACTTCACCGCGTGGCGGGCCGAAAACCCGTCTTTGGGAAAGCTCACGGGCCTGTTCGTAGTGGTCGACGACTCGATAATATCGACGATATCGTCCGAGGACGGCAAGGTCTCGGGAATAGAGTACCTCCGGCAGGTGAGCGAAAACCACTACAAGAGCCGGGGCTTCATCTTCAGGGGCGAAGAAAAGCTTTCGTCATGGGCGGCGGAGCTGGTGAGAAGGACAGGGGCGCTGCATTGAGCGTTTAGTCGTTAATGGCGATAAATCCTTTTTCCCCGAGCAGTTTTATTATGCCTCTGAGCAGAAAGTTATTATCGAAGCGAATTATGTATTTCCTTGCGCCGTCCCTTATTGGGACAAGCATCCTTTTTTCTTTGAGTCTGCTTATATTTCGTGAAATATCCGAAGCGTATTTGCCTGGGAATATATCCTTCAAATCGGACGCCTGAAGCACCTTTTTTTCGACAACTCTTTTCATAATTCTGCCCTCTATATCATTGACATACCTTCTTTCAAGTGAAAAAGAGATTGCGGGCAACAGGATTTCCTTCTTCAGATAATCATAGTCGAGCAAGCGGTCAATCTTTTCTATCTCATCTTTGAGTCCTTTTAAAACATACTCGCACCAGCTTAAAATTCCTTCTCTTTGACCGCTATCTGCTGAAGAAAGATAATTGTAATATTTTTTCCGGTCACTGCAAAAAACAGCCGTAGGATTAAGTATCCTGCCTACATCCACATTGAATCCTTGTTTTACAAGCATTGCGTATGTGAAAAGGCGTACTGTCCTTCCATTCCCATTCGTAAAAGGGTGTATCCATAAAAACCGGTGATGCGCTATGGCGACTTTCAGCAGGTCATACCTCGGCTCGTCCGCATGATTAATGAATGAAAACAACTCATCCATATATGCATGTATCTGAATTGACTCTGGGGGTTTATGTGTGGCTCCAATGATTTTAACATTGTGGGCTCTGTAAATGCCGGGCGTATGGTCGCCCTCTCCATCCGGAGGCGCAATGAGCCCCGCAACTACTTTTTTATGCAATTCGCTGAGCAATGCGCGATTTAAAGCCATGTCTTTTATATTTTCATCAATAAAAGACATGGCCTGTTCCATATTCACAATTTCAAGGATACCTTTGTTGGAAGGAGATTGGGTTTCCGACAGCTTTGTTTCGATGTATTCCGCAATTGTGGTATTATTGCCTTCAATGCGGGCAGAACCTATGCTTTCCAAAGTATGAAATATATGTTTAAGCTGAAAAAAAATCTGAGTAGGAGTTGAACCGCTTAATTGTTTTCTGCGCAGATGATCGAGTTCAATAATCAGGCCGGTCAGGGGCGAATTGAAATCCGGGGCAACCAACGCCAGGTCATAATGCTTGAAGGTAGGTTTCATTTAATAGATCATCCGTCGGGATTTAGTAAAGGGTATTCTCAACATTTAGCATATCCTTCAAAAAAAGCAAGTAAATTTACCGAAAAATGCCCTGATTTACAATGTTAACATTTAGCAAAGAGTATTGTATTATTTAGAAGTTTAATTGGCAATCCTGGTCTCTCAATTGATTTCGACAACTCCCAAAATCTATAACTCTCTATCCGCACACTTGAAAGAGCGCTTCGGGTGCAGGGTCTACAAGGTCACCATCGACACCGGCCTTACCTGCCCCAACCGGGACGGCTCAAGGGGTACTGGCGGCTGCGACTTCTGCGTCTCGTCCGCCCTTCTGCCAAAGGCCTTTACCTCCGGCGCTGATGTAAAAGGCCAGCTCCTTGAAGGCATAGCTTATGTGAAGAACCGGCACAAGGCCGAAAAGTTCATCGCCTATTTTCAGGTGAACACCAACACCCATGCCCCTGTAAGGGAGCTTGAAAAGATTTTTAAAGAGGCCCTCATACCTGAGGTCGCCTGCATAGCGATATCCACGAGGCCCGACTGTCTGGGCGATGATGTGCTCGGTCTTTTAAAAGAGATAAAAGATGAGAGGCCGCTCTGGGTCGAGCTCGGGCTCCAGTCCGCGAACGACTCGACGCTCGAAAAAATAAACAGGGGCCACACTGCGGCTGAATTCAAGGACGCTGTCCTTAGGGCTGCCGCCCTAGGCCTGGACATATGCGCTCACGCCATCATAGGGTTGCCAGGCGAGGGGAGGGCGGATATCATCAATACCATGAGGTTCATCGCATCTCTGCCCGTCTGGGGCATAAAGTTTCACCAGTTGCAGGTCCTGAAGGGCACAAGGCTGGAAGAGGCCTGGATAAGGGGCGAGGTCAAAACCCTTCCCATTGATGAGTACGCGGCACTGGCTGCGGAATGTCTCGAAGAGCTGCCCCCGCACATGGTCGTGCACAGGCTTTGCGGGGACGCTCCGCTACGCTACATAGTCGCGCCGAAGTGGGGAGGGGGCAAGTTCAGGATAATCGAGAAGATAACGGGCGTCATGACGGAAAAAAAGACCTTTCAGGGCGCGAAGTATGAGCGTCGTGGAGTATGTTTATGACAGTAGAGCAAAAAACCCCGACACCTGAGGAGATGCAGCAAGAGGACAGGAGGTAAGGCACTTGAGGCAGATGATCGATTTCACCTCCTGAGCTGAAAAATCGATCTTTTTCCTGATCTCTGCGTCAGGGCATAAATAAAAATGCTCACATATTATTCATATATGCTGCGCTTTTTATTTCCGCCCTTCCTTGACCTCAGAAAAAATATCTGATTTTTCTAAAGACAGCTATTTGATATAGTTTTTCAAGTTTTTTTGAAAATCCATTCCGGAGGTCCACATGTCTGATGCGCGCGTCACAAAACTTGCCTCTATCCTCGTGAAGCACTCCCTCAGGGTAAAAAAAGATGAAACCGTCCTCATAGCCTCGACCACCGAGCTTTCAAAGCCGCTCGTGCTCGAGGTCTACAGGGAAGTGATGAAGGCCGGGGCACACCCCTTCACCAGCATAGGCTTCGAGGAGACGGCCAACATATTCTACGATATGGCAACCCCCAAACAGATCGCCTTTTTCCCGGAGGTAAAAAACTTCGAGGCCAAGAACATAGACTGCTTCGTCAATATCCGCGCGTCCGCCAACAAGAAGGCGCTTTCGAATGTCGACCCCAAGGTCGTAGGCGAAAGGAGCAAGGTGCTCTCCCCCATAAGCGAAGAGATAGTGAACAGGAAGAGGTGGATACTGTGCAACTTCCCTACGCACTCTCTCGCCCAGGAAGCTGACATGAGCCTCGCGGAATATGAAGACTTCCTCTACGGCGCGACCAACATAGACTGGAACAAGGTAAAACAGAAGGAGATGAAGCTCAAGGGCGTGCTCGATAAGGCCAGCGAGGTACACATAGTCGGCAAGGACACCGACCTGAAGTTGAGCATCAAGGGCCGTAAGGCCATCCCCTGCTACGGCGAGCGGAACATGCCTGACGGAGAGGTCTACCTGTCGCCCGTGGAGTCGTCCGCCGAAGGCTATATATATTACGAGATGCCTGCCATATATCAGGGCAGGGAAGTCACTGGCATACGCTTAAGGTTTAAAGGCGGCAAGGTCGTTGAGGCCCGCGCCGACAAGAACGAGGACTTCCTCATTACCATGCTCGGCACTGACAAGGGAGCGCGCTATCTGGGCGAGCTCGGCATCGGCGTCAACTACGGCATACAGAAGTTCACCAAGGACATACTCTTCGACGAGAAGATAGGCGGCACCGTGCACCTCGCCGTCGGCAGGTCGTACACGAGCGCTGGCGGAAAGAATGTCTCGGCCATACACTGGGACATGATAAAGGACCTGCGCAAGGGTGGGGCAATTTATCTGGACGGCAAGGCCGTACAGAAGAACGGTAAGTTCCTCATATAGCAGGCCGCTCAAAACCCATAGCGAGCGCAATCCCCGCGTATTTTTGCGGGGTCAAGCGAGCGAATAGAAAATCGAGACATTCCTTAGGTTTCGAAGCTCCCCGCGGCTTGCCGGGGGGAGCTTCAAAAAGTCCCATCTGCGTTGTTGTCAGCGTCGCTCATAATTGAGGCGTACAAAAAAGTACGCCTCAATTATGAGCTCTCTTCGTAGCCCCGCAGTGGAGCTTTTTGAGCAACCTGTCGTTGAATATAAGATTCACCCAAAAAGTCCATCTGCTTTGCCCTCCCCCTTCAAGGGGGAGGGCTGGATTTTCAGAGAGGCTTGCGGCGGAACAGTTCATTAATCCAGCATAATTCCTTGAATTCGCTTGACTCCTCCAGAAGCAGAAGATATTATTTTCCAAAAGGTTTCAAGGCCCGGTAAACGCATGAAAAACGACGAAATAGCCGCACAGTCTTTCAATGAAAGCATAAGCGCTAAGCAGGCCTTCCTGACCGGTGAAAACATCGCCAGGATAGTGAAGTCTGCCGAGCTTGTGGCCGACTCGTTCAAGAAGGGCGGCAAGCTCCTCATCGCCGGGAACGGCGGGTCAGCGGCTGATGCCCAGCACCTCGCGGCCGAGTTCGTGAACAGGTTTGAGATAGAAAGGCCGCCTTTGCCAGCCCTCGCGCTCACCACGGATTCCTCGAACATAACGAGCATCGGGAACGACTACTCGTTTGACCAGATATTCTCAAAGCAGGTACGCGCCCTCGGCAAGAGCGAAGATGTATTTCTTGCCATCACCACGAGCGGCAACTCGCAGAACATACTGAAGGCCGTTGAGACGGCCGAGGCCATAGGCATGAAGGTCGTCATCCTCACCGGCAAAGGCGGCGGGCTGCTTGCCGGAAAAGGCGATGTCTTCATAAATGTCGAGGCTAAAAAGACAGCGAGGATACAGGAGGTGCACATCACCTTCTGTCATGTCGTCTGCCAGCTTGTCGACCGCATGCTCTTCCAGAAGGTGTAGGGACCATTCAATGAAATTCAAACCCATCTCCTCCAGGGGCCTCAAGACCTATTCGATAAAAGACAGAAAGAGCAAGGTATCCGTTGAGGAATTCGCCAGGGTACCTTCGGCTGACGGATCGTTCTCGGACTTTCTCGCGGGGCTGCCGGACATACTGGCCGCGAAGGACTTGAAGGCTGTCGCCTCTGCCATAGCCGCCGCCCATAAGAATAAAAGGACGGTCGCCGTCGGCATGGGCGCTCATGTCATAAAGGTCGGGCTCGCCCCTCTCATAATTGACCTCATGGAACGGGGCGTCATAACCTCTATAGCCATGAACGGCGCGTGCGTGGTGCACGATTTTGAGAGCGCGTTCGCCGGCTGCACCTCTGAGGATGTTGACGCCGAGTTAGGGAGCGGCGCGTTCGGCATGGCCGAAGAGACGGGGAAGTTCCTCAACAAGGCCATAAAAAAGAACGGCCCTGAAAAGGGCCTCGGCAGGGCCGTAGGCGAGATGATAAATTCGTCCCGCTTCCCGTATAAGGACACAAGCATAATCGCGGCGGGCGCGAGGCTCGACATACCCGTTACCGTCCATGTGGCCCTTGGCACCGACATACTCCACATACACCCGCAGATGGACGGGGCGGCAACCGGGGCCGCGTCCATCATGGACTTCAGAATATTCTCGTCCGTTGTATCCACGCTCGCCGAAGGTATCTTCGTCAACATCGGCTCCGCCGTCATAATCCCGGAGGTCTTTTTGAAGGCGTTGACCCTCGTGAGAAACCTGGGCCACGATGTGAAGAACTTCTCGACCGTGAACATGGATTTCATACAGAGCTACAGGCCGCTTACGAATATCGTAAGGAGGCCTACGATGGGCGGCTCTGGCAAGGGCTACAGGCTTACCGGCCATCACGAGATAATGGTGCCGCTCCTGTATTGGGCCATCCTTGAAGGTCTCAAGAAGTAAAATTGTTCTTTTTCCTGATCTCTTCGTTGGGCGGAAACTGCGCTTTTTATTTCCACCCTGCCTCGACCTCAGAAAAAATAACTAATTTTTAGAGGCATCTTAAAAACAATTGCAAAGGCGATTTTGAAAATGAAGCAGAAGGCCTGGTCAGGAAGGTTCAAGGAGGCGACCGACAAGCTCGTTGAAGAGCTCAACGCTTCCATCTCGTTCGACAAGAGGCTCTACAGCCACGACATCACCGGCTCCATCGCTCACGCCATGGTGCTCGTGAAGGCAGGCATCCTCACGGAGAAAGAGGGCAAAAAGATAATCAACGGGCTCAAGGCCGTTGAAAAAGAGATTGCCGAGGGCAAAATAGAGTTCACTGCCGAGATGGAAGACATCCACATGGCAGTCGAGTCGAGGCTCACGGAAAAGATAGGCCCCCTTGGCGGCAAGCTCCACACCGGAAGGTCGAGAAACGACCAGGTAGCGGTCGATATAAGGCTTTTTCTCAAGGACCAGATATTCGAGATACTCCACCTTCTCCATCATTTCAGGCAGGCATTGGTCGATGTTGCGGAAGAAAACCTTGAAGTCATAATGCCGGGCTACACCCATATGCAGAGGGCCCAGCCCGTGCTCCTCTCACACCACATGCTCGCCTATTACGAGATGTTCGTGCGCGATACCAGCAGGCTCATCGACTGCCTTGACAGGATGGACGAGATGCCGCTTGGGGCCGGCGCGCTTGCGGGAAGTCCATACAACCTCGACAGAAATTACGCAGCCGAGCTTCTGGGCTTTTCAAGGGTCACCGAAAACAGCCTCGATTCGGTGAGCGACAGGGATTTCATAATCGAGTTCCTTTCCGCCGCCTCCATAATGATGATGCATATCTCGAGGCTTTCCGAAGAGATAATCCTCTGGAGCTCGCAGGAGTTCGGCTTCATAGAATTGTCGGATGCCTTCTCTACCGGCTCTTCCATCATGCCGCAGAAGAAAAACCCAGACATAGCCGAGCTTGCCAGGGGCAAATCAGGCAGGGTCTACGGCAACCTTGTCTCGCTCCTTACTACCATGAAGTCGCTGCCCCTTGCCTATAACAAGGACATGCAGGAGGACAAGGAGCCGCTTTTCGATACCATCGACACCATAAAGGCGCTCCTCAAGGTATACGGCCCCATGCTCA
>MGPK01000060.1:10243-12885 GCA_001795535.1 Deltaproteobacteria bacterium GWA2_54_12 | reverse complement strand
GACATAAAAGAGGCGGTCTCCATCAAAAGGTCGCTCAATACAAGGAAGGTCTACGGCGGAACGGCCCTTGAGACTGTAAAAAAAAGGCTCAAGGCCGTGAAAAAGGAAATGTCCGGAGGCTGCTGCTGATGAATCTCAGGGTATTTGTCTGCCTTGTCGTCCTGCTCGGGTTCGTGTCTATCGGGACGGTTGCCTGCGGGAAAAAAGGCCCGCCCAAGCCGCCGGACGAGACGAGCTACAGAAGGTAAGTTTGATAGAGTCATTCCTACGAGGTGGATTTGTTTTGTATTGTCTTAGACACATACCCCGTAACAGGGCGGAGCGAGCCTGGGGGAGGAAGGGCGAATCTCGCCGAGGCGCGGGAGCGAAGCGACCTCAGGGGCGAGATTCGCGGATTGGGGAGGCGGAAAGCGAGTAGAGCCCTGTTACAAAGAGCGGCGTCAGCCGCGTTATAAGGTATTTTTGAAAAAGGCAATCGCTAAGCTGTCTTGCGAGCGAAGCGAAGCAATCTATTTTCTTCATTCCAAGTTCTTCTTGATGTAAAATACCGGTTTTAGGGTGCCTCTAAAAATTAGTTATTTTTTCCGAGGTCAAGGCAGGGCGGAAGTAAAAAGCGGAGCATATATTGTAAATATGTGAGCTTTTTTACTTCCGTCCTAACGAAGAGATCGGGGAAAAGAGCAATTTTTAGAGGCATCCTTAAAAGAACTCACTGCGGAGGCCGTCAGCATGCACTTTTTCGACTACAAGGGGAAAAACTTCTACGCCGAAGGCGTGCCGGTCGAGAAGATAATAAAAGAGGTGGGCACCCCGGTTTACATCTACAGCCACAAGACCTTGACCAGGCATTTTCAGGCCTATGACCAGGCCTTCGCGGCTGTGCCTCACCTCGTATGCTACTCCATCAAGGCGAACTCGAATATCGCCGTATTGAAGACCTTTGCCGAAGAGGGCTCAGGCTTTGATATAGTCTCCGGCGGCGAGCTCTTCAGGGCGAGCAAGGCTGGTGCAGACCCCAGGAAGATAGTCTTCTCAGGCGTTGGCAAGAGGGAGGACGAGATAGAGTATGCCCTCAAGAGCAACATACTCATGTTCAATGTGGAATCCCCTCAGGAACTCCGCGCTATAGACAAAATAGCCAAGAGGCTCAAGAAAAAGGCTGGCATTTCCATAAGGGTCAACCCTAACGTAGACCCTAAGACCCACCCTTATATATCGACAGGCCTCAAAAAGAACAAGTTCGGCATCGAGACCGAGGACGCTTTCCGCGAGTACGTTTACGCGAAGAACAGCTTGAAAAATGTCGTGCCCATGGGCATCGACTGCCATATAGGCTCGCAGATAACCCAGCTCACGCCATTTGTGGACGCCTTGAAAAAGACGACCGACCTTCTCGCAAGGCTCAGGGCAGAGGGGCTCGACATAAAGTACATCGACATGGGCGGCGGCCTTGGTATTACCTATGACAAGGAAGAGCCGCCCCACCCGAGCAAGTATGGAGAGGCCGTCATGAAAGGCACAAAAGGCCTTGGCGTCACGCTCATATTCGAGCCGGGCAGGTCGATGGTCGGCAACGCGGGCATACTCGCCACAAGGGTCGTATATATCAAGCAGGGCACTGAAAAGAACTTTGTCATAGTGGACGCGGCCATGAACGACCTCGCAAGGCCCAGCCTTTATGGTTCGTACCACGCTATAAAGGCGGTTAAGGCGAACTCGAAGAATGAGATCACAGCCGATGTTGTCGGCCCTATCTGCGAATCCGGCGATTTTCTCGCTAAGGACAGGATAATCCCCGAAGTGAAGGCCGGGGACGCGCTCGCGGTCATGAGCGCCGGGGCGTACGGCTTTTCCATGTCGAGCAACTACAACACCCGGCCCAGGGCGGCCGAGGTGCTGGTCAGGGGCAAGGAGTTCTTCGTGGTAAGAAAGAGGGAGAACCTCAAGGACCTCATAAGAGGCGAAGAGCTCGTGCCCGCCGTAAAGAAAGCCGCGAAGGCCGTGAGAAAGGGCGCTAAGAAATGAAGCTGAACTTCACCAAGATGCACGGCCTGGGCAACGACTTCATAGTCCTCGACGCCGTGAAAAAAGACATACCCGGCATAGTCAGGGTCGTAAAAAAGCTCGCTGACAGGCGTTTCGGCATCGGTTTTGACCAGGCCCTTATACTGAAGGGGTCGAAGAAGGCCGACTTCAGGATGGATATCTATAACAGTGACGGCGGCCGCGTGGAGATGTGCGGCAACGGCATAAGGTGTCTTGCCCATTACATCTGGACGAACAAGCTTTCGAGAAAGGCCCGCCTCGACATAGAGACTCTCGCGGGTATAATAAGGCCTGAAAGGGTCGATGGCCTCGTGAAGGTAGACATGGGCGAGCCCATACTCGAAGGCAAGCTCATCCCGACGATTGTTGAAGGCCAGATAGTCGACAGGCCGCTTGCCATAAACGACACATCGTTCGAGATAACCTGCGTCTCCATGGGCAACCCGCACTGCGTTATTTATGTCGACGATGTCGACAAATTCGCCGTAACCAAGTACGGCCCTTTAATAGAAGTGAACAAGTTCTTCCCCAGAAAGACCAATGTCGAGTTCATAGAGGTCGTCAACAGGAAGAAGATAAAGATGAGGGTCTGGGAG
>MGPK01000060.1:0-10215 GCA_001795535.1 Deltaproteobacteria bacterium GWA2_54_12 | reverse complement strand
GCACCGGGGCCTGCGCCTCAGCGGTCGCCTCCATGATAAAGGGCCTGACCGACAGGAAGATCACCGCCGTGCTCAAGGGCGGCAATCTTACGATAGAATGGTCGAAAAAGGATAACCATATTTACATGACCGGCCCGGCGGCGGAAGTTTTTACCGGCACGGCAGAGTTGTAAGAGGGTTTCAAAAAGCACAAAAGCAAGGTTGCTCAAAAAGGTCCAGATGCGAGGAGTCGAGGAGCGAGGCATGAGGCGTACTCTTTTGTACGCCGCAGTGACGACCGACGATGACGACAATGCAGACGGGACTTTTTCAGCAACCTTTTAAAAGCAACAGCAAGGAGGATTCAAAAATGTTTAAAGGCTCGATTACAGCCATCGTGACGCCCTTCAGGGACGGTCGCGTGGACGAGGCGGCTTTCAGAAACCTCATCGAGTTCCAGATAGCGAACGGGACAGCTGGCATAGTGCCCTGCGGCACTACCGGAGAGTCTGCTACACTATCCTATGAGGAACACCACAGGGTAATAGAACTCGCCATCGAGAGTACGGCGGGGCGCATACCTGTCATAGCCGGGACCGGGTCGAACTCCACTGCTGAAACGATAGAGCTGACGAAGCACGCCGAAAAGGCTGGAGCTGAGGCCGCTCTCCTTATAACGCCGTACTACAACAAGCCCACTCAGCAGGGGCTTTACGAGCACTACAGGGCCGTAGCGGCTGAAACCGGCCTTCCGATAATCCTTTACAATGTACCCGGGCGCACGGGCGTCAACATGCTCCCTGAGACCGTGGCAAGGCTTTCCGAGATAAAGAACATCGTCGGCATAAAGGAAGCAACCGGCAATCTTCAGCAGGTCAGCGATGTGCTCGAGTATTCAAAAAAAGGTTTCCTGGTCCTGTCTGGCGATGACTTCACCACGCTGCCGCTTCTTGCCATAGGCGGCCACGGCGTAATATCGGTCACATCGAATGTGGCCCCGAAGATGGTATCGGACATGATAAAGGCTTTTGAGGCAGGCAACCTTGAAGAGGCGAAAAAACTGCATTATAAGCTCCAGCCGCTCCACAGGGCGATGTTCCTGGAGACGAACCCGATACCGGTCAAGACCGCCCTTGCCATTATGGGCATGACAGGCGAAGAGATGAGACTGCCTCTTACGGCAATGTCAGATGCGAACAGAGGTAAACTTGCCGCGGCTCTCAAGGAGCTGGGGGCAGCACCCAAAGGAGGGCAGAAATGATAAGGATAGCCGTCTCGGGCGCGGCCGGGAGGATGGGTAAGGCCATAATAACTTCGATAGACCAGAACCCGGCAACAGAATTGACAGGAGCGCTCGAAAGAGCGGACTCTCCGTTCATAGGCAAGGACACGGGAGAGCTGACGGGGCTCGGGAAGAACGGCGTAAGGATAACCGACAGCGCGGAGAAGGCGCTGAAAAAGGCTGATGTGGTGATAGACTTCAGCACCCCTGAGGCCTCGATGCAGCTCATCGAGACCACGGTGGCTTCGAAAAAGGCCATAGTCGTAGGCACTACCGGCTTTTCGCACCACCAGAGGGAAGAGATAAAGGAGATGGCCCTCAGGGGCAGGGTCGTCATGGCTCCGAACATGTCCATAGGGGTCAACCTCCTTTTGAAGCTCGTGCACGAGGCCGCCAGGGTCATCGGCAACGAGTACGATATGGAGATAATAGAAGCCCATCACAGGCTCAAGAAGGACGCGCCTTCCGGCACCGCCATCAGGATAGCCGAGGTCGCGGCGGCAGCCGTCAACAGGGACCTTGAAAAGGTCGCCGTCTACGAGCGAAAGGGCATCATCGGCGAAAGGCGTCCCGAGGAGATAGGCATACAGACCATAAGGGCCGGGGATATAGTCGGCGACCACACCATCATCTTCGCCGGCCCCGGCGAGAGGATAGAGCTTACCCACAAGGCCTCTTCAAGGGACACATTCGCGGCCGGTTCGGTCAAGGCCGCTGTCTGGCTTTTTGACAAGCCGGACGGCCTCTATGACATGCAGGATGTTCTCGGGCTAAAGAGTTAACTCAGGCATCCGAAAAGGAGATAATGATGACGAAAAGGTTCTTTCAGATAATGGTTCTGGCCGCTGCAGTCTCGTTTGCCTGGCCCGCGGGTCATTCGGAAGCATTCCCGGCCCCGGCAACCGGCGCGGCTGGCAAGTGCTCTGACTGCCATGTCCTCAGCAAGGAAGAGGCGGCAAAGCTCCTGAAGACCGATATGTTCAAGGCTCAGGTAAAGGATATCCGCATGAGCCCTGTGAAGGGTCTCTGGGAAATAGAGGTAGCTCAGGGCGACAAGGTATTTCTTGTCTATATTGATTTCGCTAAGAAATACCTCGTGGAAGGAAGGTATACGCCCATTGACCAGCTTGGCGAGTCCAAGCCCATGAAAAAGGTCGATGCCAGAAAGATTCCGCTCGACAACGCCGTCGTTATGGGCAACCCCAAGGCCGAAAAGAAGATAATTGTCTTTGACGACCCGGAGTGCCCGTACTGCGCGAAGCTCCATGAGGAGATAAAAAAGATAGTGGCAAAGAGGAGCGACCTGGCTTTTTACATCAAAATGTACCCGCTGGCCATGCACCCCGGCGCGTATGAAAAGAGCAAGGCCATAGTCTGCCAGAAGTCGCCCAAGCTCCTGGATGACGCCTTCGCGGGCAAGAAGCTCCCCAAGGCCGAGTGCGAGACCCAGGAGATCGACAACAACATAAAGCTCGCCGAGGAACTCGGCATAACCGGCACCCCGGCGATGATCCTTCCTGACGGCAGGCTCGTGCCCGGATATGTGTCCGGAGACGCGCTCTTGGGCATCATTGATAATAGCCAGCCCTGAACGGACAGCTTCCTTCCGGGCCGGGTAAAACCCTTACGGATTATGGGATTTCAGTTGACTTTTCGGGCTTTTAGGGATATTTAACAGGTTACAGGCAGGCAGTGTTTTGAGTTTCAGGTGGAGCCGACGAGGAGATTCGAACTCCTGACCTGCTGATTACGAATCAGCTGCTCTACCAACTGAGCTACGTCGGCAATAAAAAAATAATAGTACGGCACAGGGCGTTTTTTGTCAAGATTTTTGCGGAAAAAACACTCTTGGCCGGCCCGCCCGGAACATCGGAGAATGGCAACGGAAACTTATACAGCAGAAAGGACCTGTGAGAACAACAGGGTCCTTATAGTAGACGACAACCTTACCAGCAAGGCCATCCTCGAGGACATCCTCAACCAGAACGGCTATGAGACGAGGTTTGCCCTTGAGGGGAAGGAAGGGCTCCGGATACTTGCGGAATGGAAGCCGAACCTGATCCTTCTCGACCTTGTCATGCCCGGCATGGACGGGTACAGCGTCTGCAAACAGGCCAGGGAGATGAACATCTCCCCGCGGCCGTCGGTTATAATCATCTCCGTAAAAGACGATAAAAATTCGATTGTAAATTCTCTTGCCAGCGGCGCGGACGACTTCATAGCCAAGCCCATAGACAAGGCCGAGCTTTTGGCCAGGGTCAGGGCGCAGCAGAGGATCGGGGAGTTCTACCGCGAGCTTGAGGAGGATAAGAGGAACTTGGAGACGATTCTCGATATCACGACCGCCATGTCCGCTACCCTTGACCCCTCTGAAGTCCTCAGCGCCATCGTAAGCAAGGTCGCCGGGATAACCGAGGCGGTCAGGTGCTCCATTGTGCTCATAGCCAAGGAGGACGAGGCGTATGTGCTTGCCTCGCATGAGGACCCCTCCGTAAAGGAGCTCCGGATCGACCTGTCCAAGTACCCTGAGATAAAAAAGGTCATAAGCACAAAGACTCCGCTGGCCCTCGACGATATAACGACTCATCCTCTAATGAACACCGTGAAGGAAAGTATAACCGACCTGGGCGGCATGAGCGTCCTTATCGTCCCCATCGTCTTCAACGACGAGGTGCTGGGCACGCTGTTCCTGCGCACGCGCAGGAAAATGCACGGCTTCACTAAAAAAGAGGTCGACTTCTGCCGCATAGTGGCGAACGCGTCGTTCCACGCTCTGCGCAACGCGCGCCTTTTCGAGAAGGTCGTAAGGGAGAAGGACTACCTCCGTGAGATGGCCGTAAAGGACCACCTGACAAACCTCTATAACCACAACTTCTTCTATTCGAGGCTCGAAGAGGAGTTCGAGCGGGCCGTAAGGTACGAAACTCCGCTGTCGCTCATAATGATGGACATAGACAATTTCAAACAGATAAACGACACTTTCGGCCACAGGGTAGGTGATGTGGTCTTGAGGGAGATATCCGCCACCATAAAAAGAGGCGTGAGGAAGACCGACATCGTGGCCCGCTACGGCGGCGAAGAGTTCGCGGTCATACTGCCGCATACCCTCCAGAAGGGCGCGGTCGACGAGGCTGAAAGGCTCAGGGAAGCGATAGCCGCAAGCGCCTACGCCGGGCTCGTGAACCACAAGATAACCATGAGCATCGGGGTCGCGTCTTACCCACAGAAGGGCGCGATGAACTCCGGCGACCTCGTTAACCACGCGGACGACGCCTTGTACAAGGCCAAGTGGGGCGGCAAGAACCAGGTGAAGATCGCGGAGAATTGAAAACCCATAGCGAGCGCATTCTTCCTGGTAATTGGGTGAAGCGAGTGATAGTTCCTTAAAGCGGATTATGAAATTTAAAAGGCGGGCCAGATGGCCCGCCTTTTTTTGCTTGGAAGATTTTTAGTTGTCATTGCGAGGAGTGTAACGACGACAATTTTTGCAGGACAGCAAAAATTGAACTTCGAGCGTAAGTGAGAAGGCCCGGAGGGACGAGCCCCAGGGAGGGGGCGAGATAAGCAATCTCGTAAAAGCAGATTCTTCGCTTACGCTCAGAATGACAGTTTTTCGTAGGGTGGGCTGCGCCCACCATTTCAGTGGTACCTTCTTTTGGATAAAATGTTTGTTGGGTCACGCTTCGCTAACCCAACAAACAAACTAGGCGAGCGACGAGGCAACAACGCAGATGGGCGTTTTTCAGCTGAACCCGGGAAGTGACTACTAACCCTTCTCAGGAAAGCTCTTCGACATCCTTATGCGAGGGATCGCCGTGCCGTCGGCGAGCTGAATCTGCTCCATCCGAGCCTGCTTGTAGCCCTCTTTCTCGAAGAAGCCCACGGCGTTCAGTGTCGAACCCATCTGCATCCAGCCGATGCCTTTTTCCAGCGCCATCTCCTCGAACATTTTCAAGAGCGTCTTTCCGAGGCCGTGCCCTGTGAAGCCCGGGGCCACATAAAGCGTCTCTACTTCGCCCTGCTCCGGGTTGAACTGGCCGAAAGCGACAATCCTGCCTGCCTCTTCGGCCACAAGGGTTACGCGTGTGAGGATGGATGTGCCAAAGGTCTCGGGCTCTAATGATCTTGCCCACGCGAGCACTTCATCCCGCTCGTAGTGCGTGCCGCAAAGCTCGAGCACAGAGGTCAGGAAAACGGTCCATATGCCGTCCCTGTCCAGGGCTGTCGCCCTGCGTATGACGGGCGTTTGTATTTCATGCGCGGAGTTCACTTCTGTATCTTTATGGCGCACAGGCTACCGCACATCGTGCACACTGATTCGTCCTCGGGCGGGCTGGTGCTTCTTATGGCCCGGGCTTTTTCAGGGTCAATGGAGAGCCTTATCTGCTCGTCCCAGTCAAGGGCCTTTCTGGCCTTAGCGAGTTTTTTATCGGCCTCCATCGCGCCTTTGGCCCGTTTGGCTATGTCTCCGGCGTGGGCCGCAATTCTGGCGGCAATGACGCCTTCCTTTACATCTTCGATGGTCGGGAGCCGTAGGTGCTCGCTCGGCGTGACATAGCAGAGGAAGTCGGCTCCGGCTGAGGCGGCAATGGCCCCGCCTATGGCGGATGTTATGTGGTCGTAGCCCGGGGCTATGTCTGTCACAAGCGGCCCGAGCACATAAAAGGGCGCGCCATTACAGAGCCTCTTCTGAAGGAGTATGTTCGCTTCTATCTGGTCTATGGGGACATGCCCCGGCCCTTCTATCATTACCTGCACGCCTTCGTCGAAAGCCTTCTTGGCGAGCTCGCCGAGGGTGATAAGCTCGGAGACCTGGCCCCTGTCGGTTGCGTCGGCGAGACACCCCGGGCGAAGTCCGTCGCCAAGGCTCAATACCATGTCGTATTTTTTGGCAATTTTCACGAGCCTGTCGTAGTCTTCGTAAAGCGGGTTTTCCTTTTTGTTGAACTTCATCCATTCGGCCGTGAGCGCCCCGCCCCTGCTCACTATGCCCATGATGCGCCCTTCTTTTCTTATGCGCTCGACCGAGCTCCTCGTGACACCGCAGTGGACAGTGACGAAGTCAACGCCGTCTTCAGCGTGTTTCTCTATCGAGTCGAACATCTCTTCGCCTTCAAGCTCGACAAAGGACTTGCCTCTTTTGCGCGCGTCGTGGGCGGCCTGGTAAATGGGCACTGTGCCGATGGCAACTGTCGACTCGGCCATCACGGCCTTTCTTATGGCCGCGACATCGCCGCCGGTAGAAAGGTCCATCACCGCGTCTGCTCCGGCGGCTATGGCGACCCTCAATTTTTGCAGCTCGACCTCGACATCGACCATGTCCTGCGAAGAGCCGATGTTCGCGTTGACCTTGGTCTTCAGGCCTCTTCCAACGGCAAGGCCTTCAATTGAGGTATGCAGGCGGTTGCGATTGATGACGATTACGCCTTCCTCGATGCCCTTCCTTATTACCTCCGCCTCGACCCCTTCTTTTGCGGCGGCAGTTTTCATCTCCGCCGTGATAATGCCCTTGCGGGCTGCCTCAATCTGTGTCATGTCCGCTCCTTGTGATTTGCTTCGCGCTTTCTATCACTGCCAGAATACTCGTTGCCGCCTGTTCCGGGTCGCTGTTTGTCATGATGGCTGATATCAGAGCAACAGAAGCCCCTGTGGCCGCCACCTCTTTCACATTGCTCATGCCTATTCCGCCGAGTCCGAAAACCGGTATGGATAGTTTTTGAGCCGCTTCTTTTAAACTGCCAATGCCGAGCGGGTCGCCCATGCCGGCCTTTGACGTCGTATGGAATACGGGGCCGAAGGTTACGAAGTCTGCCCCGTCCGCCTCAGCGGCTAAAGCCTCTTCGATGCCGTGGGTTGAAACTCCTATGAGCCTGTTCTCTCCAAGAAGGCCTCTCGCCTCTTTCGGAGAGTAGCTCGTCGAAGTCAGGTGCACGCCGTCAGCCCCCGAGAGCAGCGCGATATCAACCCTGTCGTTAATGAGGAGTCTTGCCTTGTATCGCGCGGCAAGGGTTTTCAATTCAATCGCCAACGATAAAAGTTCTTTTGCGGGAAGGTCTTTCTCCCTCAGTTGCACAAGGGTGACCCCGCCTTTGAAAGCTGCCTCTACCGTGGAAAGGAGCCCCCTTGGGCCTGCGGCCTTTCTGTCGGTTATGAGATAAAGGCTTGTAAGGGCCATCTGGACTTTATTTCCGTTGAGGCTCCCAGAGCCTCCTGGAGATTATAATGGCAATTGCCGCGGCCGCAATCAAAAGGCTGACTAATTGGGCCACTTTAATGGGGCCGAGCATGAGGCTGTCTGCCCTGAAGTGCTCGACCACAAACCTTCCGAGGGAGTACGAGGCGATATACACGGCGAATATGAAGCCGTCCCTGTGCGGCCTTTTCCTTAAGGAAAGCCAGATGAATAAAAAGATGGACAGGTTTATCGACATCTCATAGAGCATGGTAGGGTGCAAAGGCACGCCCGGGTTTTCAGACCCGGCGATAGACTCGGGCGGAAAGACGATGCCCCAGGGCGCGTCCGTGGGCCTGCCGTGGGCGTCCCCGTTCATGAAGTTGCCGAACCTGCCAAAAGCCTGGCCGAGTATCAATGCAGGCGCGACACAGTCCGCCATCTTCCAGAACCTTATGTCCTTGCGCTTGAGGTACATGAACGCCGCGGCAATGCCGCCGATCATCCCACCGTGGATGGCGAGCCCGCCGTGCCAGACAGCGGGTATCTCAAGGGGGTTCGCGCTGTAAAAGCCCAAGTTGAAGGCGACATAATAGAGCCGCGCGCCGATGACACCTCCCACGACCGTCCAGATGACGAAGTTCATGACATCGTCAGCGGTGAGGGCGATGCCTTTCCTGTCCACCTCTTTTTTAATGAGGTAGTTGCCCACGAGTATGGCTATGACATACATGAGCCCGTAAAATCTTATTTGTATGGGCCCGTACTCAAATAATATAGGATGCAAGAGCCTCCTTATTCTTATCGAGAAAAATTGTTCTTTTTCCTGATCTCTTCGTCAGGGCGTAAATAAAAATGCTCACATATTGTCATATATGCTCCGCTTTTTATTTCCACCCTTCCTCGACCTCAGAAAAAATAACTAATTTTAAAGAAACACTAGTCTATTCTATAAGCCCCGAAAGCGGGCTCGAAGCCGTGGCATAAAGTTTCCTGGGTATCCTCCCGGATGTGAAGGCGAGCCTTCCGGCCTCGGTCGCAAGGTTCATGGCCCTTGCCATTGCAACCGGGTCCTTTGCGCTTGCGATGGCGGTGTTCATGAGTAGGCCGTCGCAGCCAAGCTCCATGGCTATTGCCGCGTCAGAGGCCGTGCCGACTCCTGCGTCGACTATTATCGGGACCTTCACAGTCTCGAGTATTATCCTTATGTTGTACGGGTTTCTGATGCCGAGGCCCGAGCCAATCGGGGCCGCAAGGGGCATGACCGCCGCGCAGCCAGCGTCTTCTAACTTCTTGGCCATTATCGGGTCGTCGTTGGAGTAGGGCATGACAGTGAAGCCTTCCTTGACAAGGACTTTGGCCGCTTCGAGTAGGGCCTCGTTGTCCGGGAAAAGAGTCTTCTCGTCGCCTATGACCTCGAGCTTTATGAGGTCTGTGTCAAGGGCCTCCCTCGCAAGTCGGGCTGTTCTAATCGCGTCATCAGCCGTGTAGCAGGCTGCGGTGTTCGGCAGGAGCCTGTATTTTTTCAGGTCTATGTGGTCGAGGAGCGATTCTTTCGACCTGTCGAGGTTGACCCTCCGGACGGCCACCGTCACCAGGTCAGCCCCGGAGGCCTCGAGGGCCTTGACCATTATCTCGTTCGACGGGTATTTGCCTGTCCCTACCATGAGGCGGGATTTGAATACGTATTTGCCTATTTTCACTGTGTCCATTTTAATCTCTCCGATTGCAATTTGAGGCTACTTTTAAAAATTGCTCTTTTTCCTGACCTCTGCGTCAGGTCGTAAATAAAAATGCTCACATATTCTCATATATGCTGCGCTTTTTATTTCGCCCTTCCTTGCCTTCAGAAAAAATATCTAATTTTTAGAGGCAGCGGATAATTGATTCCACGGATTACGATCTAACCCCCGCCAACCATCCTCACTATCTCAACGGCGTCTCCCTCATTCAAGGTGGACGCGCCAAAAAGCCTTTTCGGCACTATCTCCCTGTTGACTTCCACGGCTATGCCCTGGGCCTTTATGGAAAGGGATTCAAGCAGCGCCTCTATGGTCGCGCCGTCTGGCAGCTCTTTTATCTCACCGTTCAGTTTTATCTTCATAACTAAAAATAGAGGTCCCTTTTGCCCTCTTCCAGTTCCTTCAATCTTTCAATGATAACCTTTTTGAGACCCTCGTCCTTCACTTCTTTCAACCCCTCGATAATGGCCCTGTTCACGGCTTCCTTCGAGCCGTTCGCGCAATAATCAAGGAGATACTCCTTCAGGGTCAGGATGGCATTTGCCTGGCAGAACTTTTCCATCTCCCCGGCCATTGCCTTGTCAGTGAAGTCGTGTCCTGTCCTCCCGACCCTGTAGCAGGTCGTGCACAAGCTCGGCAAAAGGCCCTCGTCCACGACAGACCGCAGGACCTCCTGAAGGCTCCGGTGGTCGTTGGTCGAGAACTGCTCAAGCGTCTGCTCGCCCTTGTAGCCTCCGGGGTTTGTCTTGGAGGCGGCGCTCAATTGCGTGGCGCCTATCTTAATAAGCTCGCTTCTGAACGGCGCGGACTCTCTCGTTGAGGCGACTATCCCGGCGGACGGCACTGAAAGGCGAAAGACCGCAACGACCTTCTTGAGTTCGTCGTCCGAAAGCCTCCACGGGACTTCATTTAGTCCTGCTTCGGCGGGCCTGAGTCTCGGGATGGATATGGTATGGGCGTGTGCGCCAAAGGTTTTAAAGAGGTGAAGTGAGTGCGCAATGGAAGCGAGAGAATCGAAACGGTAGTCGTAAAGGCCAAGG
>MGPK01000059.1:17252-32603 GCA_001795535.1 Deltaproteobacteria bacterium GWA2_54_12 | reverse complement strand
CAAGATCGAGTTCGTCTGCATAAACGATGTGACCGACGCCCCGACCCTTGCCCACCTCCTGAAGTACGATTCGATATTCGGCAAGATACCCGCCGAAGTATCGGTAAAAGGCAATTCGATAATCCTGAACGGCAAGGAAATAAAGATCACCGCCGAAAAGGACCCGGCAAAGCTGCCCTGGAAGGAACTGAATATCGATATCGCCCTCGAGTGCACGGGCCTGTTCACTAACAGGGAGAAGGCTGAGCTGCACCTGGCTGCGGGCGCTAAGAAAGTTCTCATATCCGCCCCTGCCAAGGACGAGGACATAACCATATGCCTCGGGGTCAACCATGAGAACTATGACCCCAAGAAACATTCAATAATATCAAACGCTTCCTGCACGACCAACTGCCTTGCGCCGGTGGCGAAGGTCTTGAACGACAACTTCGGCATTGTAAAGGGCCTGATGACCACGGTCCACGCCTATACTAATGACCAGAAGATACTCGACCTGCCGCACAAGGACCTTAGAAGGGCAAGGGCCGCGGCCCTTTCCATGATACCGACCTCAACGGGCGCGGCAAAGGCCGTATCCCTGGTGCTTCCCGAGCTCAAGGGCAAGCTCGACGGCATGGCCGTAAGGGTGCCTGTGCCGACAGTGTCAGTCGTTGACCTCACGGCCGAGCTCTCAAAGCCCGGGACCGCCGAGGAGATAAACGCGGCTTTCAAGGCCGCTGCCGACGGAAAGCTCAAGGGCGTGCTCGAATATGTCGATGAGCTGCTTGTATCGGTCGATTTCAAGGGCAACCCCCATTCCTCCATCTTCGACGCGCCTTCCACGAAGGTCATAGGCGGCAATATGGTCAAGGTGCTCGCCTGGTATGACAACGAATGGGGCTTCTCTTCCAGGATGAGGGATGTGGTGCTCTACATGGCCCAGAAGGGGCTGTAAAAAACCGCAGGCCGTCGAAAAGTCAAGGATGACCGTAAAAATTAGATATTTTTTCTGAGGTCGAGGAAGGGCGGAAATAAAAAGCGGAGCATATATGACAATATGTGAGCATTTTTATTTTCAACCTAACGAAGAGATTCAGGAAAAATATCAAGCATCTCTAAAAATTAGATATTTTTTCTGAGGTCAAGGAAGGGCGGAAATAAAAAGCGGAGCATATATGACAATATGTGAGCATTTTTATTTACGCCCTGACGCAGAGATCAGGAAAAATAGCAATTTTTAAGACAAAGACAAGGGAATGTCGCCCACACGGCTTACCGGAGGTGGATATTGAACCAGGGCCTTAAGTACATGGACGAGATAAATCTTAAAGGCAAGAAGGTCTTCATCAGGGTCGACTTCAATGTCCCCCTGGACGAAAACCAGAATATAACCGACGACACCAGGATAAGGGGCGTACTGTCCACGATAAACTACGCCCTTGACGAGAACGCGAAGGTAATCCTGGCCTCTCACCTGGGCAGGCCCAAAGGCAAGAGGGTTCCTGAGATGAGCCTTGCCCCTGTGGCCAAAAGGCTCGGCAGGCTCCTTGAAAAGGAAGTTGTCCTTGCCCCGGATTGCGTGGGAGCGGAGACAAAGAAGATCGTCGACAACATGAAGCCCGGCGATGTCGTACTCCTTGAAAACCTCAGGTTCCACCCCGAAGAGGAAAAAAATGTAGAAGAATTCGGCAAGCAGCTTGCCGAGCTGGCGGATGTCTATATAGACGACGCCTTTGCGATGGCCCACAGGGCCCACGCCTCGAATGTGGCCATAACCGGCCATGTCAAGGAAACCGGCGCCGGGTTCCTCATGAAAAAAGAGCTCACTTATTTCGGCATGGCCATGGAGAAGCCGACAAGGCCCCTTGTGGCGATAATCGGCGGCAAGAAGGTCTCCGACAAGGTCGGCGTGCTTCTGTCGCTGTGCGACCGCGTCGACAAGCTCGTCATAGGCGGCGGCATGGCCGTTACCTTTTTCAAGGCCCTGGGCTATGAGGTAGGAAGCTCGTTCGCCGAGGACGAAGTCCTTGAAACTGCAAGGGAAGTCATTGAAAAAGCAAAGAAAAATGGCATAAAGCTCTATCTGCCCGTTGACTTCGTAGTAGCCGACAGGTTCGCCGGAGACGCGGAGACAAAGGTCGTGACCTATCAGGAAATACCAAAGGGCTGGATGGCCCTGGACATAGGCCCGGCAACTGTGACCCTGTTTACGGAAGCCATCTCGAACGCCAAGACAATAGTATGGAACGGCCCGATGGGAGTCTTTGAAATAGACGCCTTCAGCCGCGGCACCTTCGCGATGGTCTCCAGCGTGGCGAGCACCTACGCCATGACCATAGTCGGCGGCGGAGACACCGATGTCGCGGTCCACAGGGCCGGAGAGTACGCCAAGATGAGCTACATATCCACGGGCGGAGGGGCGTTCCTCGAACTCCTCAAGGGCTCGGAGCTGCCCGGAATTGCCGCCCTGAGGCGCAAAAAGGACAGGCAAAAAGCCGCGAACTGATTTACCCGGGCTAAGCGCCCTGTTTTTCCCTTATAAATTCGTGACTTACTTACGACCGACCCATCTCAGCTGAGCCGACTCTCTTGAGCGCGGCTAACCGGAACCTGAATGCGACCGCTCATTGCCGGAAATTGGAAAATGAACACCGACCTTAACCAGGGCGTTGACCTGGTATTGAAGCTCCGCGAACTTGTCAAAGGGCACACGCAGGTCGATTGCGTCATCGCGCCTCCCTTCACGGCCATACACCACTTGAGCCATCTTCTCGCGGACAGCCACATCGACCTCAGCGCCCAGGACATCTTCTGGGAAAAAAGCGGAGCCTATACCGGCGAGATATCCGGTGAGATGCTCGTCTCTGTCGGTTGCAAGTTCGTGATAATCGGACATTCCGAGCGCCGCCAATTCTTCGGGGAGACCGACGAGGCTGTAAACAAAAAGGTCATGGCGGCCCTGAGGCACGGCTTGAAGCCCATTGTGTGCGTAGGCGAGAGCCTCGAAGACCGTGAAAATAGCAAGACCCTCGCGAAGGTCAGGTCTCAGGTCACGAAGGCCCTAGCGGGGCTTACCGGCTCCGCCATGCGGGACATCACGGTTGCCTACGAGCCCATCTGGGCCATCGGCACCGGAAGGACTGCCAGCCCGCAGCAGGCCGAAGAGGTGCACAACTCCATACGGGAACTCCTGTACGAGCTTTTCGACACCGAAACCGTAAAAGACGGGCGCATAATCTACGGCGGCTCCGTAAAATCAGACAACATAGACGAACTTATGGCCCAGCCCAACATAGACGGCGCCCTGGTAGGCGGGGCGAGCCTCAAGGCCGAAGAATTCGCCAGGATAATAAAGTTCCAGCCCGTCTGACCTCCCGCGCCGCCATACGCCCTCTATGGAAAGGCCCTGTTTTCCCCTTGCTTTTTCGCCGCCAATATGTAAAATATCTGTTTTGCGGTATTGATGCCATCTGCCCCGGACAGGGGCTCTCATATTCCGGAGGAGTTCAATGTTTACCCTGATTCTAGTCATTCATGTCCTGGTGAGCCTGGTCATAATAGCGGCCGTGCTCCTTCAGGCCGGAAAAGGCGCATCCATAGGTTCGACCTTTGGCGGCTCTTCATCTTCTTCGCAGACCATCTTCGGGAGCGCGGGTCCCGCGACCCTGCTTGCCAAGGTGACTTACGGCTGCGCGGCCATTTTCATGATCACCTCGATCACGCTTACATACATGTCGACGAGGCAGAGGACTGAATCGATAATGCAGGATGTGCCGTCTGCAACGGCCCCGGCCCCTGCGGCGCCGGCCGTCCCGCCGAGCGCACCTTCAACAGTTCCTGGAGCGCCCGTGGTGCCTGCGAAATAAGAGGATTTCAACCGGAATCCTCTTGACTGGCAAAAAGGTTCATGTTAGTTTAGTCAACGGCCTGCGCTATGGCGCAGGCTTTTCTTACCCCTCTGTTTACACGCCGAAGTGGTGGAATTGGCAGACACGCTATCTTGAGGGGGTAGTGGGGAAACCCGTGGGGGTTCGAGTCCCCCCTTCGGCACCAAATTAAAAAAAGCCGGCCTAAATGGTCGGCTTTTTTAATTTCATGCTGACATCGGGACGAGAACAGTTGCGAGCGCCGAGCAGGTGCGAGGAAAAGGCCTGCCGGGAGGCGGGCCGGAAGCGAGCAAACGCGGGTCAGAGCGCAGGGCCGGGAGGCCCAAGCGGAGACCTTCGAGTCCCCTTCCTCCAGTGCGTCCGGAAGTTCAGGCGTGGGACTGCAATGACGAGCCAGGGATGGCGAGGAATGGAAGCCGAGCAAGTGCGAGGAAAAAGCCTGCCGGGAGGCCCGAGCAGAGACCTTCGAACCCCCTTCCCCCAGTAAAAGGCCAGCTGGTTTTTCAGCTGGCCTTTTTTATTTTCAGGCCGCGAGAATCCTTAGTGAAGCTCTTCGCAAGGTCGGCCATGGCCCGAATATGAAGAAATCTTGAGCATTCAGTGTTTACCATGTTAAAATACGCAGGGCCTGAACCCCTCTTTTTCAAACGGGTCCGCGGGGTTGCCATAACAAAAAAACCTCAGCAGCCCAAGCGCAAACAATGAAAAAACAGGCGAAGCAGCCACTTAAAAAAGCCAGGGACCTTGACGGCTATTTCAAGGTCTTTCTGGGCAGCACCAACTTCCACCTGCTGATGAAGGACATCATAAAGCAGCAGATGACGCCGCTTGACCTTACGCTGGTCTTTTCCAGGACCGAGAACAAGGGCGACTGGCAGACCATTCGCGTTGATTCGAAACTCAGGAATTCCTTCTTGAAAAAAATAACTCTCTTGAGGCACATCCGCAAAAGCCTTGAAAAACTGCTCGCTGAAAACAAGGTCACGGACAAGCCGATAGCCCTGTTTTACCCTAACGACGATGGGTTCGAGTACCAGTTCGCCATATGCTGCCTGAAAAAGAGCGCGAAAAAGCTGAAGCTTGTCATGTACGAGGACGGGCTCGGAAGCCTCAGAGACAGAGAAGAGCACCGGGAACGACGCCCGTGGAAGTTTTTAAAAAAACAGGCCTACAGGTTATTGTTTTCGGGCAACTACTTCAACGCGAACGGTTTTCGCGGTTCTCTGGCAGACCACTATGTCGGCCTTTCAGACGAATCTTTCCGGCAGGAACGCACCGAATACTCAAGACCCCTTACCGTCCTGGACATGCAAGGGCTGGCAGACGCGGCGCAAAGCGCTCAAAGCGCCTTTCTCGGCAAGAAAACGCATATTTTCCTTTCCGAGGTCCTGGTAGAAGCCAGGACAATAAGCCCGGAGCTCTGGTTCAGGTACATCGACGGGTGCGCAGCGGCTATATCAAAGATGACCGAAGAGCTGTTCGTGAAGCCGCACCCCAGGGAATCGGGGGATAAGTTCGCGGAGACCGTTGACGCGTTCAGAAAACACATTGAACGGGTCGAGGTCTTGGGCCAACGGGTATCCATCGAAGAGTATGTGAACGGCATCAGGGATAAGCACAACCTTGTGCTGCACGGGTGCAGGACCGGCGGGCTTTATTATGTAAAGCTGCTTTACCCTGAAATACAGGTCGTGATGCACCAGGAGCACCTTTTGGGCGCGAACAAGGAACTGGACAGCAATATCAAATTTCACAGGAAGCTGATGGAAAGCGTGGGCTGCAAGGCTTAAGCCCCTTATAACTCCTGAACGGAAGCGAGACAGCCGTCGATGCCGGAAAAAACACTGATAGTCATCCCCGCCAGGGGCGGGTCAAAAGGGATTCCGAGAAAGAACCTCCGCCCCCTTCTTGGCCAGCCGCTTATCTCCTATTCCATAAAGGCGGCTCTGGGCGCGAAGGCGGCTTCGACCCCAAGGGTAGTCGTCACGACCGATGACGACGAGATAGAGCTTTTCTCGCTGAGGTACGGCGCTGAAGTCATACGCCGTTCAGGCGAGCTCGCGGCCGACTCTACCCCGCTTGACCCTGTCATAATTCATGCCGTAAAAGAATGCGAAGCGCGTTGGGGCGAGCGTTACGCCGTCATAATAACAGTCCAGCCGACCTCCCCTCTCATAACAAGCGCGGAGATTGACAGCGCCATAGCCACCCTTGCCTCCAACGGCACTGACACCATCCTGTCGGTAACAGACGACAGGCACCTCCGGTGGGTCGAAACAAAGGACGGGCTTGCCCCCGAGTACACCGCGAGGGTCAACAGGCAGCTCCTCCCGGCGGCCTTTCGTGAAACCGGGGCCATCATCGGGTGCAAAAGGCATGTCATCGACACGGGTACGCGCATCTCCGGCAATGTCTCCATATTCCTAGTGGACAAAGACAAGAGCATCGACATAGACACATACAACGACCTGTGGCTCTGCGAGAACATACTCAGCAGAAAAAAAATAGTAATAACGGTCATCGGCAGCAGCAAGACCGGCCTGGGGCATGCGTTCAGGGCTCTTCTCGTGGCCCACGAGCTTACCCGCCACGAAGTAGTCTTCCTGTGCTGCGAGCAGGACTGCCTTGCCATCGAAGCCATATCCAGACAAAACTACAGGGTCGAGACATGCCCTGACGGCAAGAGGCTGGAAAGCGTCCTTGCCTTGAAGCCCGACATGGTCATAAACGACATACTCGACACCAACGCCGACTATATCGTCGCGCTCAGGAAGGCGGGCGTGCTCACGGTCAACTTCGAGGACATGGGTCTTGGGGCCGAAGTGGCTGACCTGGCCATAAACGCGCTCTACCCCCACCAGGTGCCTAACCCGCGCATACTCGTCGGGCCGAAGTATTTCTGCCTGCGCGACGAGTTTCTCAATGCCCCGGAGCGTGAACCCGAAGGCGAGGTCAAGAGGGTCATTCTTCTCTTTGGCGGCGTTGATGAAGCTGACCTTACCGGCAGGACTCTCAAGGTCGTAGGCCCGGAGCTGCTCAAAGCAGGCATAGAGGCCGACATAATTCTCGGGCTCGGCTATCAGCACCGCGATAGCCTTGACAGGCTTATCAAGGAAAAGGGCTTCACCAATGTGACCGTCATAAGCTCGACCCCGAGGATAAGCGACTACATGTCAAAGGCTGACCTTGCCATCACCTCAGCCGGAAGGACAGTCTTTGAGCTCGCTTCACTGAGGGTCCCGATGGTCGTCATATGCCAGAACCTGAGGGAGACGACGCACACTTTCGCCAACAGCGAAAACGGGATCATAAACCTCGGCATCAGGCACGAACTCAAGGACGAAGACCTCTCAGGCATGGTAAAAAAGATACTTGTGGACAACGGCTTGAGGAAGATGATGCGCGAGCGCCTCGAGAAGATAGACTTGCGGGGCGGCAAACGCCAGGTAATGGGCAGGATAATGGAACTGCTTGAAAGGAGAAGCAACCCTTGAACAGGATGAAGATAAAAAGCCGGGAGATAGGCCCGGACACTCGCCCCTATATCATCGCGGAGATTGGCGTAAACCACGGCGGGTCTATGGAGCTTGCCAAAAGGCAGATAAGGGAAGCCGCCGAAGGCGGCGCGTCCGCCGCCAAATTCCAGAGCTACAAGGCCGAGACCATCGCATCAAAGAAAAACAGCCCTGCGTACTGGGACCTTTCAAAGGAAGCCACCACAAGCCAGTTCGAGCTCTTCAAAAAATACGATTGTTTCGGCCCGGAAGAGTACAGGGAGCTTGCCGCCTGCTGCAACGAGGCAGGAGTTGACTTCCTTTCCACGCCTTTTGACCTCGCCTTTGTCGATGTCCTTGACCCGCTTGTGCCAGTCTTTAAAATCGCTTCGGCTGACATAACAAATGTCCCTCTTCTAAGGAAGGTCGCGAAAACCGGCAAGCCCGTTATGCTGTCCACCGGCGCTTCGACCCTGCCTGAGGTGGAATATGCCCTGAATATCCTCAAAACTGCCGGATCTAAAGAGACAGCGCTTCTCCACTGCGTCCTCAATTACCCTACGAAGGAAGAAGACGCCCAGCTCGGGATGATAAACACATTAAAGCGCGTATTCCCTGACTGCCTCATCGGATATTCAGACCATGTCGTGCCGGACGAGACCATAAGCTCCTTCGAGGCCGCGCTCCTCATGGGCGCCGTCATACTGGAGAAGCACTTCACGCACGACAAGACCCTCCCGGGCAACGACCACTACCACGCCATGGACAAGACAGATCTCGCCAGGTTCTGCGCCAAGGTCGAAAGGTACAGGCGGCTTACCGGCCCCGGCAGCAAGGACCTCGCGAAAGAAACAGGAGCGAGACTGCACGCCAGGAGGAGCATCTTTACTTCGAGGCCGATCAAAACGGGCGAGCTCTTCACCGAAGAGAACCTCATCGCCAAGAGGCCCGGCCACGGCATAAGCCCTCTTTTCTGGGACGAGGTCATAGGCAAAAGGGCCGCATCCGACATCGGCGAAGACGAGCTTATCCTCTGGAAGCACCTGGGCTGACATCGATGATAACCCTCCTGACCGGCGCCAAGAAAAACATAGGGGACTACCTCATAACCGAAAGGTCGAGGCAGGTCGTAAGCAAGATAACCGGGGAGACGGACTTCCTTTTAATCGAAAGATGGAAGCCCTTTGACAGCCGCATTGATGAAGTCAATTCCACAAAGGGCATAGTGATATGCGGCGGGCCTGCCTACGCCAGAGACTTCTATCCCGGGATACTCCCCCTTGTAAAAGACCTCTCAAAGATAAAAGTGCCTGTCGTTCCCATAGGCCTTGGTCTTCAGAGCCTGAGGCCTGACAAGGCAGCCTCGTTCGAATTTTCAAAGGAAAGCCTCGAAGCAATAAACTATATACATGAAAGGTGCTCCCTGTCCGGCGTCCGGGACTCCCTAACCCTCGACATCCTGAAGCGCAGCCGCGTAGAAAACGCCATCCTCACGGGCTGCCCGGTGATGTACGACTTCCCCAGCTTCGGCAAGCCGTTCAGCAGGAACACGGACATAAGAAAGATTGTATTCACCCCTCCAGCCGGAAAAAGGCTGCACCGCCAGTCCATGAGGCTCGCGAAATTGCTCAGGCGAAGCTTTCCCAAGGCCGAGATAACCGCCTCGTTTCACAGGGGACTTGCTTCCGATGAGCACACGCCGCGCGGCGAAGCCCTGAGGTCAAAGCTCCTCGCTGCCGTCTTCAGGATGTACAATATAAGGTCGATAGACGCCGCGTATGACCTGGCAAGAATAGCCTTCTACAGGGAAAGCGACCTGCATGTGGGATACAGAGTCCACGCGCATGTGATGTTCAACAGCATGAGGATACCCTCTTTCCTTTTACAGGAGGACAACCGGGGCATGGGGCTTTCCGCCACTCTCGGCCTCGAAAAGACAGACCTGCCGGCAGCTGATAAGTCAGCCCCGGATAATCTGATGAAAATTGTGGAATCAGAGGTTCAAAGCGCTTTCAAGGGATTTGATGCCGTGGCCGGAAAGATTGAAAAGCTTTACAGGGAGATGGAACGGGTTGTCTCGCAGCTGAAGTGAGCCGAAGCAAGGTCAGACGAGGGTGAGGCCTTTCTGTCCGGCTCTGTTTTCCTCTATATATTTATCGAGGCCGTTTTTGAGATAAAAACCATTGGCCGCGATAGTCTCTTTGAATAATTCGATGTTCTTCTGACGGTTATCCCTGCTGTATTCAGGGTGATACAGGTGGAAGCACACGGCCCTGAACTGAAGGTTCTTCTGGAAGAGGCCGTACTTGTAGAGCCTCTCGACAAGCTCGAAGTCTTCGCTGCCCCATCCCTCAAAGTCCTCATTGAAGCCGTTTACCGCAAGCAGGTCTTTCCTGAAAAAGCTCATGTTGCAGCCTCTTATGCCGGAGCGCTTTCTTGATTTCACTATGACCGGAAAGGGAGGGCGCAGAGCGTTCTTGAAGTTGCCTATCTTGCCGGTTACGGCGAGCTTGAGGAGATTTGAGAAGACTATCCGCTCGAAAGTGAAATCCTTCGAGACCTCCTCCTTCAAAAGAACCCTGTGCCCCTGGATGAAACACCCCTGCTCAGCGTGGGCCTCGTGGTCCTGGACCATGTAGGGGGAAGGGATGGTGTCATCGTCGCTGATGATGATGTAATCTCCGGTGGCTGCGGCTATGGCCCTGTTCCTTATCTTGGCCAGCCGGAACCCCTTGTCCTCGTGCCAGACATGCATTATCCTTACAGGGGCTTTTTCCTGAAAATAATTTACAAGCGCGGCTGTTTCAACGGTCGAACCGTCGTCGGCAATTATTATCTCATGCGGGGGCACGCTCTGGCTGAGGTAGCCGCGGATGACCCTGCTGAGATAAAGAGGCCTGTTATAAGTATTTATGATTACGGATGCTTTCATAGTAAAAAGGAGACGCAACGACAATTTAGCTTATCCATGCCTGTTTTTCAATCGCAAAAGTCACATTGGCCCGCCACTCACTGTTTGACCCCCCTGCCTGTTAATGTTAATATCTTCATAGAGGCACACGAGGACGAAAATGGACAGCCGCTGCAAATTCCTGACTAAAATAAAACACGATAACGGCAACGAGACCTGGACCTGCTACCACGAGTTTGAAAACCGGGGGCTTATTCAGCCCTGTTTCCTGCCAAAAGGCGGGTGCCGCTACAATACCGGCCCATTCAGGCCGAAACCCGAAGAACTGAACGAAGCGGCCCCGGAAACACCCTCCCAAGGCAAATAGACCCGAAGGCCGCTTCCCATTCGCCCGGGTCTGCATGTTCCCAGCCCTCTTCCGTCGGGAAGATGGTGCGTTTCTAAGCCCCCTCAGCTACAAGCCTGAGCTTTTCCAGGTTCATCATTACGACCTTGTTCTTGCCGGACCTCTTCGCCTTGTAGAGGTTGTCGTCGGCGACCTTCATCAGGTCCTCCATATCCTTGACCTCTTCGCACGGGAAACATCCCACGCCGAGGCTTATGGTGACTTTCCTGCCCTTAAGGCCCGGGAACTCGTGCTCTTCCACTGATTTGCGGAGCTTTTCGGCGAGGATATACATGCCTTCGAGGCTCGAATGCGTAATAAGCCCCACGAACTCTTCGCCGCCGTACCTGGCCCACACATCCGTTGTCCTTGTCTTTTCCTTTATGAGGCGGCTCAGCTCCGTGAGGACTACATCACCTTGATGATGTCCGTAGGTGTCGTTTATCGACTTGAAGTCGTCGACATCAAGCATGACTATGCCCAGGTTGTATCTGTACCTCATGGCCGACCTGAACTCGTCTTCCGCCGTCTCGACGAAACGCCTTCTGTTGAAAACGCCGGTCAGCGGGTCGGTAACTGAAAGCTTTTCTATCTCCCTATGGATGAGCGCGTTGTCGAGAGCTATGGAAAGCTGGGCCACGAGGTGTTCGATGTGGCTTATCTCGTCGTGATCATAGGGCTTTATCGAGCCCAGGAGCAGCACGCCACTGGGTTTGTTCTTATAGCACATCGGGAACCATACCATACCGGCCGGCCTGACCTTCAAAAGACCGGCCTCCAGGTTCATATCGCTGTCGTTCAAGTCCTGCAGGAGCATGGTCTTCTGCTCGAATACGCACCTTCCGGCAAGCCCCTCGCCCCTGGCCAGCTTTCTTACTTCGCCTTCGCCGGTGCCGCTGAAAGCGGCGGGCTTCAAGGTGCCGCTGGTCTCGTCAAAGGTATATATGACGCCCAGCTGGGAGCCTGTAAGCTCGATTATCTTTGAAAGCGCCCTTTCAAGCAGGATATCCGGGTCGTTGTACTGGATAAGTATTTCGGAGAGCCGGTTGAACCTGTCGAGGCGGGCTTCCCTCACCCTTATCGACTCGACCATCTGGTTAAAGCCCCTGCCAATGCTCTCGAACTCGTCTTTTGTCCGTATATCGACCTCGATTTCGAGGTTCCCGGCCGCGGTCTCGTCCATCGCGGCCCTTATGGCCTTAACCGGCCTGGATGTGTCCTTGTAGATGAGGGCAGCCAGCAGGAGGCTGAAAAATATGCCGACCCCGGTAACGATGAGTATCTTCGAGCTTATCTCCGCTACATGAGCTTCGGCGACGCTGGCGTATTCGGCGACGCCGAGGGCTCCGATGGCCTCGCCCTTCAGGTTGAGTATCGGGTCAATGGCCAGGAAGACCTTTTCGGAATCGAGTTCAGCCTCGCCCAAATAGCCTGATCCCTTTGAAAGGGGGCCGGTGTAGCTTTTTGACAGCGCCGTAAGCGGGTTGAAGATGCCGTTGGGCAGCCCGGTGGAAGATACCACCGTCGCCTTGCCTGCCGACTCGACCATGAAGATGGCCGATTTGGCGTTGAAATATTCGTAGACGCTCGCCGCAAGCCAGCTGTTCCCGTTAAGGAGCATGCCGGATACGAAAGCGCCGATGACTTCTCCGTTATCGACTACAGGGACCACCGCGAACTGCATGAGCCCCTTTGATTCCACCCTTGAGGCAAGCACCGGGCTCTCGCGATTAAGGAACTCACGGTTTACCGACTCGGTGGAAAGCACAGGCTCGCCGGTTGAGAGCGCCTTGCCGACCGCGCCGTTTATATCGAGCGCGTCCCCTGAATTCGAGTTTCTCCTCACCAGGACGCGCCCGGTCTTGTCAACGACGGCCCAGTAATCGACATAGGACCTTACGGCCGAGTACCTTTCAAGCGTTTTTTTAAGGAAAGCCTTGTCATTTTTTATTATGGAAGACTTGTTCGCCTCGTCGCTTGAGGCCTGGAGCATCCCGTACTTCATCTGATCGAGCCTGGAATAGAACAGCCTCCAGGCCCCCTGGGACTTTGATTTCAGCTCCGCCACGGCTTCTTCCTCTACATGGGAGGAAAAAGTCACGCTAGTATAATAATAGAAGCCTCCGGCAAGAACGGCTATTATGGTGAGAAAAGCAAGAAGCGTTTTAGCGCCTATGGAGAGATAGAAACGCCTGTCGCTCCAGACGACCTTGAAAAGCTTTTTCGGCATCAGATAAGCCTCGCGGGGATTGGGTATTCCCTTGCAGATGCAAGGTTAATCCTCTTATCGGAGGGAGCGGGGAAAAACTTGAAGTTATAAACGGTTAGGGTTTTAACGAGAATGATTACATGCGGGAAGGATATAAAACAGGGGGATAGAAGCCAAACAGGATGTTTTTAGAACGCTTAAGTCAGGTTTACAACAGGCTCAGCTTTTTTCAAACTGGTGTATTATCTTTTTGGCCACGACTTCGCTGTACCTTATGCTGTCGCTTATGCCTATGCCGTGGTAAGCGCTCCCGGTAAGATAAAGGCCGTGAATAGAAGCCACCCGCTCGTCTATCCAGCTTATGCGCTCCTCATGGCCTATCGTATACTGGGGCATGGAATTTTTCCAACGGAATACCCTCGTGAGGATCGGCTCGGCCTGAATGCCCATTATGTCGCCAAGCTCCTCCTTTACCATCTTGACCATAGCGGCGTCGTCGAGGCCAACGAGCTCGGCGTTCTTCGACCCTCCCACAAAACACCTTATGAGCACCGAGTCGTCCGGGGCGCGGTGCGCGAACTTGACCGAGGTCCAGGTGGCGGCCATAATCCTGCGCTTTTCTATCTTGGGCACGACGAAACCAAAGCCGTTCAATGGGTGCTTCACATCCTTTTTCTTGAACGCTATGGAGACCGTCGCCGTGGAAACATAGGGAATGGTACGGAGCTTCTCGGAAAGCCCGGCATCAATGGATTTCAGCAGATTTGACGCGGCCCATGCAGGCGCGGCCAGGACAACAGCGTCAGCGTCGATGTTCTCTCCGCTTTCAAGCCTTACTGTGTACTTGCCGTCCTTCTTTTCTATCGAGGAAACTGGAGCGCCCTTGCGAAGGACGGTGTTCTCCGTCTTTTCAAGCCTTGAGGTGAGCGTGTCGATAAGCTCGGAGAGGCCGTCCCTCAAGGTCATGAACATCGTGACCCTTTTTCTGTCTCCTGCCGGGGCCGGGGCAGCTTTTCTGGCCTTGTGCATACTCGCCATCTTCTTGACCATGCCCCGTATAAGGCTGCCGCTTTCCTCCTCTAACTGGACGAACTTCGGAAAGCTCGCCCTTACCGACATGGTCTCCGGGTCTCCGGCGTGCACGCCAGCCACAAGGGGCTCGGCTATCTTGTCCAGGGCCTCTTTACCGAGGCGCCTTCTGACGAAGTCGCCGAGGCTCTCGTCTGAGGCGTCCTTCTTTTTAGGGATGAACAGCTCGGCCGCCATGCGAAACTTGCCGGGCCAGGAGATAAGGCTCGATGTAGCCAGCGGGAGTATCTTTGTGGGTACCATGAGGATGACGCCCTCGGGAAGGACATGGAGGGCGCCGCCGGAAAGGACAAAGGTCTTTCTGTTCTTGTCGTTCGTGGGCAGGAACTTATCTGCAAGCCCGAGCCTTTTACTTAGCTCCATTGCCCAGGGCTTCTCTGAAAGGAAACAATCAGGGCCGCCCTCGATAAGGAAGCCCTGTGTCCGTTCGGTCTTGATGTTACCGCCGAACCTGTCATTCCTTTCCAGGAGGACTATCTCGAAACCGGTGGCCGGGCAATGCTCGCGCAGGCTCCATGCCGCCGAAAGCCCTGCTATCCCGCCGCCGATTATTACTACCCTTTTCATTGCTTCTTTTCCGCTACCTTCTTTATCATGCTGGCCAGAAGGTTCATAAACCTGGGGTCTGTGTTAAGGGAAGGCGTGCGCCTGAACTCAATACCCTTTTCAGCGGCTACGGCCTTGAACAGTATGTCGATGTCGTAAAGGGTCTCCACATGGTCCGCGGCAAAACCTATCGGCACCACTATGACCCGCTTCTTGCCTTTTTTCCCGGCCTCTTCAATGACGCTCTCGGTCTCAGGGCCTAACCACTGCCTGGCGCCCGCGCCCTTGGACTGGAAGGCGACCTTGAAATCGGCCATGCCTACTTTCTCCATCACGAAATCCGCCGCCTGCCTGACTATCATCTCATAGGGGTCGCCCTCGACCGCCACTGCCGGAAGGCTGTGGGAGCTGAATATGATGAAGGCGTCCTTCCTGTCTATGCCGGAAAGCTCTTTTTCAATGTTGTCGGCGACAAGGTCCCTGAAAGGCCTCTCCATGTGCCAGCTCCCGAGCATCTCCACTGACGGCCCGCCGTGAAGGCCGACAGCCGCCTCGAGGTCTTCCAGGTACGCGCCGGTGGCGACAAGCGAAAGGATCGGGGACATGATGACGGCTACGCCCTCGGTCACGCCTTCGGCCATCATTTTGCCTGCGGTCTCGGCTATGTACGGGTGCCAGTAGCGCATGCCGACAAACGGCCTGTACTCATACCTGGCCTCAGGGTCGGCATTCAGTATGTCAGCTACGGCCCTGCCCTGCGCCTCGGTTATCTCCAAAAGCGGCGACTTGCCTCCGATGAGCCTGTACCTTTCCCTGGCCTTTTCAATCAGCTCGGGTGTGGGTATCCTGCC
>MGPK01000059.1:14715-17216 GCA_001795535.1 Deltaproteobacteria bacterium GWA2_54_12 | reverse complement strand
CATGGAATCAGCCCCGCCGAAGGCCAGCAGTAATATGCCCTTTACTGGTTTGCCGCTCATCTTAACTCCTTGAAAAGTTTTTAACTACGGGCCTCAGGCCCGTATTATTTTCCGCTAAACTCGTGGACAGCGTCCACTACGGCCCTTACGTTATCGACCGGGGTGCCCAGGATGATGCCATGGCCCAGGTTGAATATGTGTCCGGGCCTGCCCTCGGCCATGTCGATTATCTCTTTTACCCTCTTCCTTATCTCCGAAACCGGGCCAAAGAGCACAACCGGGTCGAGGTTGCCCTGGATGGCCTTGTCATAGCCTATGGTCTTCCACGCGTCGTCCAGCCTTACCTTCCAGTCGACACCTATGACGTCGCCGCCGCCCTGGGTCACGAGGTCGAGGTAAGTGCCGGTGTTGGTGCCGAAGTTTATGACAGGCACGCCTTTTTTGCTGACCGTTTCTATTATCCTCTTTGTGTACGGCAGGGCGAACTTCTTGAAGTCGTCAGGCCCGAGGCACCCTACCCAGCTGTCAAAGAGCTGCACTACCTGCGCTCCGGCTGCTATCTGGGCCTCGAGATAGACGATTACGACTTCGGATATCTTGTCCATGAGGACCTTCCAGCCCTCAGGGTCGGAGTACATGAGCTTTTTGGTGTTGATGTAGTTCTTCGAGCCCTCGCCCTCTATGATGTAGCTCGCCAAGGTAAAAGGCGCGCCGGAAAAGCCTATGAGCGGCACCTTGCCGTTAAGCTCCCGCTTGACCATCTTTATGGCCTCGAGCAGGTACGGCACATCCTGCTCGGGCTTTATGACCTTCACGGCGTCGATGTCCTTGCGGGTCCTCACCGGGTTGCTTATGGAAGGCCCCTCGCCCTTGGTGAACTCGAGGTTTATGCCCATGCCGTCCAGCGGCAGGAGTATGTCGGCGAATATTATGGCCGCGTCGATATCAAAGGCCCTGATGGGCTGCAATGTTACCTCGCAGGCAAGCTCAGGGTTCCTGCACATCTCGAGAAAGGAGTGCTTTTCCCTGATGGCCATGTATTCCTTCATGTAACGGCCTGCCTGGCGCATGAGCCACACGGGTGTGAACCCGGCTTTTTCCCTCCGGCATGCCTTCAAGAACGCGTCGTTTGACATAATATTCTCCTCTCAGGATTCGGTGTTTGGCTACCGCTTTATAACGGAATAACAGAGAAACTCTTGACCCATTTTCTGCCCGCGTTCAGAGCGCGTCTGGCGCTTCTAATGCCAGACGAGCCTGTCATTATAGACATAATGGCCCATTTTTTCAATACATTTGAAAGAGCGGCGCAGGGCTGCTTCACAATTTTTCCACACTGATGTATAATGTTCAGAGTTTAGCGCATCCACCCGGCAGCCCCATCCTGACGCTTCCCTTTCAACCTGCCCGACTTCAAGCCCTGGCGGAACCATCCGATATGCACAAGATGACAGATTCCTCGCGCCTCCTTGAGAGGGCCTTTAAAATCAGGTTCGGCCTCAAGCTCTGCTTGCTCACCCTTCTGGGAGGGGCGGCAGTGGTGGCGCTCCTTTATTTCTCCCTGTCAAGGAGCCTCGGAGACTCCTACGGCTCGGCTATTTACACCATCCACGAGCTGAAAATAAGGGTCCTCCCACTTATCTTCGCATCATCCTACTCCATTTTGATACTCGGCCTTGTCACGGCCGCAATAGCGGTCATCTCGGTACTTTTCTCGCACAGGATAGCCGGCCCCCTTTACAGGCTGGAGAAAAGCCTCGAGGCGATCGCCTCGGGCGACCTTACGGTCGCCACGCGCTTCAGGGGCATGGACCAGCTCTCGGCCCTCGCCGACGAGCTGAACACGATGGTGAGGTCTTTAAACCATACATCCCGCTCCGTTATGGACTCCGCCGAAGAGCTCAGGGCGGCTGAAGGCGCGCTACAAACCCTCCTTGATATGGACGCCCCGCCGGAAGCCGAACTAAAGAATGCCATAGCGGCTCTCAGTGCCGCCATTGAAAAAATGAGCAGGGCCGTATCGATAATAAGGGTCAAAGAGTGACGAAGCGCATAAAAACCGGTTTTCTGGTATTCTTCATGGCAAGCGCGGTGGCGGCCGTCCTGTACTCGTCCCAGTGGACGAGCTACCATGACTTCGACGGCAAGTGCCTTGACTGCCACATAACCCAACCCTCAATGGGTGAGACGATGACCTTCTCGAAGGATGTCACCCGGATGTGCTCCGGCTGCCACAGCAGCGAGCAGGAGCTTTCGCACCCGGTGGATATGAAGCCTTCCATGAAGGTGCCGCAGGCCATGCCCCTTGACTGGAAAGGCGATATTACCTGCCTTACCTGCCACACGGCCCACAAGCGCGGCTACGGCGGGTTCCACCTCAGGGTTGCGGCCAGAGGAGAAGGTTTCTGCGTCATGTGCCACGGCGACATGGACGAGCAGCTTCACAAGGTCTCTATCGGCTCCGCCCACATCGGGGAGTCTTCCACGAAAAAAAATATTGG
>MGPK01000059.1:13366-14561 GCA_001795535.1 Deltaproteobacteria bacterium GWA2_54_12 | reverse complement strand
TCATACTTCGAGACCCGCCGCAAATACAGGGGGGCCTACAGGCCGGCCGAGAAATTACCGAAAGAGATAAAGCTCTTCGACGGCATGGTCGGGTGCGGAAGCTGCCATAACCCGTACTCAAAACGCCACAACGAGCTTGTGATGAGCAACGAGGGCAGCGCCCTGTGCCTGGGCTGCCACATAAAATAAAGCGCCTCTATAATGACGAAATTTGAAGACGACAACGCAGATGGGACTTTTTGAGGCCGAAATCCGACAGGTTGCTCAAAAAGTTCCAGATGCTAGGAGCCGAGAAGCGAGTCATGAGGCGTACTTTGTTTGTACGCCGCAATCACGAGATTCGAAGACGATAACGCAGATGGGACTTTTTCAACAACCTGAACGCAATTTAACTCGGGTTTAATTCACGTTTAATACCATAATATTATGATAGGCTCCTCTGTGGAGCCTGTGCCCCGGAGGGGTTTAATGAAAAGAATTGGCCAGCCCGCATTCAGGAGAAGGAAGTTTTTCATAAACAGGAAGCTCCAGAGCAGGTTCATCGCCGGGTTCACGCTCGCGGTGCTCCTGGGACTGACCGCGAACCTCCTGGTCTCTTATTTTTTAATTGACAGGGAACTTAATGAGGAGTTATATAAAATTCATATAAAGATAAGGACCACTTCCGAAATCGCGGTCCCTATCCTCCTGAAACTCAGCGCCGTCACCATACCGGCGATACTGGCCGCCTCGGCGGTCATAGGTTTTTTCCTCACGCGCCGTATAGAAATGCCTCTTCTGCAGTTCAAAGATGTCATACAAAGCAGGTCCAGAGGGGATTTTTCAAAAGACCTTTCAAAAAACATGCCTGGAGAGCTTCCGGCCGCCTTTAACGGCATGTCCCGCTCCCTGGAGGCTGTCTTCAGTTCATTAAAGAAATCCGCTTCAATACTCGATAAGGAGTCTGGGCGGCTGGCAAAGCCAGAGGCGGCCAGGGCAGAACTTAAAAACGCCCTTGAGGCCATAACGGAGGCGAGGAAGAGCATCTCGCTGGAAATCTCAAAGTTCAAGGTCTGAGAGGAACTATGCAACTGGCGAAATCAACCATCAGCAAGGCACTTGCGGCCGCGACCCTTTCACTGGCCCTTGTCCCGGTCGCATCTCCCGCTTTGGCCGACTGGCCAATGTTCCTGAAAAATGAGAAACATCTGACTTT
>MGPK01000059.1:0-13357 GCA_001795535.1 Deltaproteobacteria bacterium GWA2_54_12 | reverse complement strand
GAAAGGTATTCGCGGGCTCGTATGACACCCACTTCTATGCCATAAACGCGGACTCCGGCGAGGTCGCCTGGAAGTTCAAGACCGGCGGCGAGATATTCTCGAGCCCTGCCGTCTCGGACGGCGCGGTCTACTTCGGCTCCAGGGACGGCTTTGTCTATGCCCTCGACGCAGAAACCGGCAAGCTCCTCTGGAAGCACGAGACAGAAGGCCCGGTCGTGACTTCTCCCGTAGTAGCCGAAGGTCGTGTGCTCATCGGCTCAAAAGACCTGTACCTCTACGCCCTGAACGCGAAGACCGGAGCCAGGGAATGGCGCAACAAGCTCCCGGACTATGAAAAATACAGCGGCATCTACTCCTCACCAGCTTATGCCGACGGGGCGGTCTTCTACGCCGGAAAAAACGGCATACTCTATTCGGCCTCGGTGAAAAGCGGCGGAAGAAACTGGGCCGTGAGGTTCGAGTCGGCCGTATACTCTTCTCCTGTCATAAAGGACGGGACCCTTTACATCTCTTCCTATAACAGGACGCTTTACTCCATCGACGCCAAGACAGGCAAAATACAATGGAGAAAGAACCTCGGGAATAACCTCGCCTACGCCACGCCTTCGGTCACAAGCGACAAGCTGTATATGGGGTTCAAGAGCGGCCATTTGAAGGTATTTAACAGGAAAGACGGCACCGAGACGGCAGACTACAAGTTCCCTGACGAGATAAACTCCACTGCGGCTATTGGCGCAAACGGCTTCATTTATGTCGGATGTGACGACGGCGGCTTGTACGCCGTTGACACGAAATCCGGCGCAGTAGCGTGGAAATACATGACTGAAGGCAGCTTGCAGTCCTCTCCGGCGGTGCTGGACAAGGCCGTCTACATCGGCTCAGAAGACGGCTCGATCTACGCCTTCGAAGCCAGATAAGAGCCACATCAACGGACGCCCCCACGGGCAGTCAACAAAGAAGGTAGTCCAATGCCAACAAAGACATCTCTCATGACGGCGCTCATCATAGCGGGCATGGCCCTTGCCTCGACCGGCGCTCACGGCGCCGAAACAAAGGCCGCAGTGCCGCCAAAGGCTGCCGTCGTCCCTTCTGCGCCAGCGCCATATGAAAGGAGCGAAGCGCTCCTTTCCGTCATCAACCCGCATAACCAGATAGGAGATACCGGGGAGGTGCTCTGGGGCACCTGCGTCGTCTGCCACAAGGACACCCCGGATGTAAAGACCAAATCCATAAAAGAAGTGAACCTGTATTACCAGGACAACCCGGACCAGCTCTGCAGGAACTGCCACACCGTCAAGAAGCACCCCGGCAGCGAGGGCATAAGCGTCACGATGAGCGGATACACTGCCCCGGACCATCTCGTGGTCCCCTCAAAGGTTGTGACCGACAATATGAAGCTTTCCCTCAAGGAAATTCCGATGATACTGCCCCTTGACCCGAAGTCCGGCAAATTACTTTGCGTCACCTGCCACAATCCCCACGAAAGAGGGCTCCTGCCCGGCAGGCCTGACTGGGGGGCAGACTACAGCATGAGGATAAGGTCGGCGGGCCTTGACATTTGCCAGTACTGCCACAGAAAATAGGTCTTTTCAATGAAATCCGATGAACATGGAATTTTAACACCGGGAAAACGCGGCTCTCTTGGCCGCGTGGGCCTCACGCTTGCGTCCCTGTGCCTGGCATTCGGGCTATTGAGTTGCTCTTCGGCCCCTGTAAAGGACAGCCCGGCGCTTCTTACCCCGCAGACGCCGCTTATATGGCCCTCTCCGCCAGAGCCCGCGAAGATATCATACCTCAAGGCCATATCCAGGCCTGAGGATATAGGCGCGAACAAGGGATTTTTCAAAAGAATCACCGAGTTCGTGCTCGGGACCACATCCGACGACATCATAAAGCCTTACGGGGTCACTGTAGACGGCCTCGGAAGGCTCATAGTCACTGACACCGCGTTCAAGAGGGTGCATGTATACGACATCAAGAAAAGTGCTTATTTTTACATAGACCAGCCGGGCAAGGATGAATTCTCAACCCCGATAGCCGCCGCGACCGACTCGGAGAACAGGGTCTTTGTCACCGATTCGGCGGCAGGCAAGGTATTTGTCTTCAGCCCCAAAGGGAAGTTCATAAAAGGCTTTTCCGCGGGCTCAAGACCCACGGGCATAGCCATAAACAGGACGGCCGGCCTGGTGTATGTATCTGACACCGTTGCCCACGCCGTGAACATATACACCCTTGAAGGCAAGCCGGCAGGCTCGTTCGGCAAGCTCGGCACTCTCGAGGGGGAGTTCAACTACCCGGTCGACATCACAATTGACCGGGACGGCATGGTCTATGTGGTCGACTCGATGAATTTCAGGATCCAGATATTCGACAAGGACGGCCGCTTCAATTCCTCATTCGGCCGCCATGGCGACGGGACAGGGGACTTCAGCAGGCCAAAGGGCGTCGCGGTCGACAGGGACGGCAACATTTATGTCGCCGACGCTCTTTTCGACACCGTCCAGATATTCGACAGGCAGGGGACCTTCCTCCTGAACTTCGGCTCTGTCGGCAAAACGGCTGGCAGGTTCTGGCTCCCGAGCGGGCTTTTCATTGACGACGGCAACAAGATTTTCGTAGGCGATTCCTACAACAGCAGGGTGCAGGTATTCGAGTACCTCGGAGAAGGCTCTTAAGGCTGTCTCCCTTGGCTCTGGCACGCAAAAGGACGGTAAAGATGGACAGGAAAAACGGGAAAAAATGCCGCCGCAAAGGGCACAAGCTCCCCATTGCGGCAATAGGCGCCCTCGGCCTGGGTTTTTCCCTCGCGGCCGCAAGCTACTCTCTGGCGACGGTGGCCGCTACCAAGCACAACTTCAGCTCCTTTTCCACCGCCGAGGTAAAGACCTCCGAGACCTCGGAGATATGCGTCTTCTGCCACACGCCGCACAATTCGAACCCTTCCGGGCCCATCTGGAACAAGCAGGATACGGGCTCGACATACAATGTTTACGAAAGCCAGACGCTTGCCGCCACCTTGAGCCCGAACTCGCCTGCGCTCGGCCAGCCTTCAGGGCCGTCAAAGCTCTGCCTTGCGTGCCATGACGGCACCATAGCCGTAGGCTCTGTCCTGAACAAACCGGGCAAGGGCAACATGGCGGGCTCTTTCAATGTAACCGGTCCAGGCATAACCAGCGGGAAAATAAGCTCCGCCTCGACGGCATTCGTCGGCACTGACCTCAAGGACGACCACCCCATATCGTTCGAATATTCGCTGTCCTATCCGTCCAACACGGAGATAAAAGACAACCTCACGCTTCCGGCGGCCGTGAAGCTGGACAGCTCCGGGAAAATCCAGTGCACGAGCTGCCACGACCCCCACGGGACGATCTTCCCAAAGTTCATGGTCGCCACCCTTGAGAACGGCGGCCTGTGCCAGGCCTGCCATGACAAGAGGTACTGGAGCACGAACCCGGCCGTACACTCCGCTTCGACCGTCACATGGAACGAGGCCGGCATAAACCCCTGGCACGAGGACATGGGGGCCGCCGGATGGACAGACGACACCCCGCAGGTCCAGAGCTGCCTCGCGTGCCACAGCTCGCACAAGGGCGCGTCCGCCAAGATGCTCTTGAAGGGCACCAACCCCGGCACATCCCTTGTCGAGGCCGAAGAATGGACTTGCCTGAACTGCCACAACGGGAACGCCGCCTCAAAGAATGTCGAGGGGCAGTTCAACTACATGTATAAGCACGATGTCAAGGGGACCTACGGCCTGCATACCGCCTCAAGGGGCGCGGCAGGAGAACCCGTCAGGGAGACTGCCGCCAACCTCGGCACGAACAGGCACGCCGAATGCGCTGACTGCCATAACGGCCACGGAGCGAAAGAAGGAAGCCATACTGTGGGCGGCACTAACGGCAACATCATAGGCGCCAACGGCCTGGGGAACTGGGGCGCGAAGCCGACCTGGGGCATTGCAGGGAACGCCTCGACCGTCTACACGGCTGTTGACTTCACCAGCTTGAACCCCGGGACCGACAACCTCGAAGGATATCTGTGCGTCAAGTGCCACTCTTATTACGCGTACGGAGTGATGCCTCCGAATGTGCCGTCAGGCAACGCCAACGGCTCGCTCGTCCTTCAGTCGGACCCGACCGCGGACATGAACATAAACAATATGGGCATACACCCGGTCTTCGCCCTGGGCAAGAACACGCCCCCTTCGAACGCGAACCTCAATTGGGTGGCGCTCGGCAACGGCCTGGGCCTCACGAACACATTCAGGTACCTCGACTTCCCCGGCGGCACCAGGGAAGGCTTCTTCAACATGACCCACGACAGCACGACCACCTGCTCGGACTGTCACGGCTCGAGCGTATTAAACGACCCAAAGGGCACCCACGGCTCTGACGAAAGGTGGATATTGAGGAGAAACGAGACCGGCATCGGCACGCTCCAGAACTTCTGCTATAACTGCCACAGGAGGGATGTGTACGGCGATGAAGGCTTCGTCGGCCCGGACGCTAACTTCTCCAGGGTTTCCCACCCTGTAGACGGCCTGGGCCTGAGCTCGCCGTTCTACCAGAGCGGGGCCAGCACCGGCAATAACGGCAACAAGTTCGGCAATCTGTGCCTCACCTGCCACGGCGGGGCGTATGATTCAACGAACAACCAGATGAAAGGCATACACGGCAGCAACGCCGCGGCCGGCCCTTCCGGAGACCCGCTCGGCTACAGGCTCATGAACGGCGCGTGCGTTGAATCGCATACAAGGGCCACGACTCTTGCCGGGGTATCGATGACCTTCAGGTCAGTAACGCCAGCGACCGACCAGGTCTGCAACAACAACTTCACGAACTTTACCGGGAACGCGGCGAATTACAATTGCAATACCATAAACGACTGCTCCAACTGACGACATAGTGCGCAAGGACGCGTAAAATGACTAAATCAAAGGCCCTGTTAGCGCTTCTTGTGCCGGCGTTCAGCCTTGCCATAGTGCTGGCAGGGGCCGTCAAGAACAGCAGCGTTGCCGATGAGATAGGGGTGAAAAAGGTGAACATAAACCCCCATGACTTCTCAAAGGCCGAACTGTGCGGCGTATGCCACACAGCGGAGCCCCCGGCTTTGCTCCTCGACCCGGTCTCCATATGCGTGAAATGCCATCCCGGCAACATAGGCAACCACCCGGTCACCAAACACCCGATTGGGCAGATGACCCGGATCAAGATACCATCGTACCTGCCGCTGACTGAAGACGGCGAGATGGTCTGCTATACTTGCCACGACCCTCACAAGAAAACGAAGCACCCGAAGATGCTGAGGGTTGATTACTTCAGGCTCTGCCAGGCATGCCATGTAGGGTATTGAGAGAAGGCTGAAGGCTGCCAGAAACAATTTTTTTTCACCGTATACAAAGGAGGTACACAGTGCTTAGCAACAGGCGTTTTGGCGTCAAGACCATTCTGGCGGCGGCTATGGCCGCGGGCCTTTTCTTCTACGCAGGAGCCGATGCGGGAAGCGGCGTAACCTGGGAAACAGACCTCCGGAGGCCCAAGAACCCGGACACCTACGGGAATGTGCTCATGGACAGGGTCACAAGGGGTTCAAAAGAAGTAAAGCCGGTTGTCTTCTCCCACTGGACCCACAGGTCGAAGTACACCTGCAAGGCGTGCCACACAGACCTGGGCTTCAGCTTGAAGGGGCGCACGACCGAGATAATGCAGTCCGACATCGCCGCCGGCAAGTTCTGCGGCAGCTGCCATGACGGCAAGACCTCCTTCGGGGTGAACGAGTGCGAGAAATGCCATTCCTATGGTCTCACGCAGACCCGGAACACATCCGAGAAGCTCAAGGACCTGCCGAAGGACGCTTTCGGCAATCAGGTCGACTGGGTAAAGGCCGTAAACGAGGGCAAGATAAAGCCCGCCGCCAACCATGACGGCACAGGGGTCTTGACGCCCCTGGACCAGGACACGATTATCCCGGTGACCAAGTTCACGCCGCACCCGCCGGATGTGAAGTTCTCACATAAGGTACACACTCAACAGCTCGATTGCGTCTCTTGCCACGAGTCGATATTCAAGCAGAAGAACGGCGGCAACCCGGAGATGAACATGATGAAGATCATCTCGGGCCAGTACTGCGGCACATGCCACGCCAAAGTCTCGTTCCCCATTGACGACTGCTTCAGGTGCCATTCGCAACCGGCACCAGTAATAGACGAGGACAAGAAGGACGAGAAGAAAGATGATAAAAAAGACGCGGACACAAGGGACAAAAAGAAAAAATAACAGCCGGACATGAATAATAAAAAAAGGCAGGTAGAGATACCTGCCTTTTCTTTTTCAGGGAGATTGTGAAAGCTTTTGCGCCGTGTCCGCGCGCCTCGGGGATAAATGAATTTGATCCTCCCCCTTTCCCCTACCCGCAAGAGGAGAGGGAGTCTTTGTTTTGTCTCTAACACATACCCCGTAACAGGGCGGAACTCGCTATGTGAGGGAGGGCGAATCTCGCCGAGGCGCTGGGAGCGAAGCGACCTCAGGGGAGAGATTCGCGGATGGGGGAGGAGATAAGCGAGTGGAGCCCTGTTACAAAGAGCGGCGACAGCCGTGTCACATGGTCTTTGAGTAAAAAGTGTGACAATAGGCTTATGCAAAGAGAGATTGCTTCGCTACGCTCGCAATGACAGTTTGGTGGGCGCAGCCCACCCTACAAGTTTTAATCCCCCTCCTCTTTCCCCTTTTTGGCTGATTTATGCTAATATCGCCACTATGGAAGTCATCACCTCCCACATAAACGCCGACTTCGACACCTTCGCCTCCATGGTCGCCGCGAAAAAGCTCTACCCCGAGGCAAAGCTCGTATTTTCAGGCTCCCTTGAAAAGGGGCTTCGGGACGCTCTCGAAACTCTCCGGCCCCCGGTACACATAGATAAGATCAAGGATATAGACCTCGGTAAAATCACCCGTGTCATCCTCGTCGATGTGAGCCACCCTGCCCGCATCGGTCCCTTCGCCGAAGTCGTCAACAAGCCGGGCGTGGAGGTGCATGTCTATGACCACCACCCGGCAACCCCTGAAGATGTCAGGGGAACCCTGGAAGTCAGGGAGCCCTACGGCTCCAACACGACCGTTCTCACGCTTATCCTGAGGGACAGGGACTTGAAGCCCTCTCCGATTGATGCCACCATCCTCATGACAGGCATCTACGAAGACACGGGTTTTTTGAGCTATCCTTCGACCACGCCAAAGGATTTTGAGGCCGCGGCCTGGCTTTTGTCATGCGGGGCCGACCTCACGGCCGTCTCTGACCTGTTGAGAAAGGAGCTTACGCCGGAAGAGATCTCCCTCCTCAACGAGTTCCTCCAGTCAGAGACAAGGTACGCAATAAGCGGGGTCGAGGTTGTTATCGCCGAAGCCTATATCGAGAAGTACCAGGGCGATCTTGCCATACTCGCCCACAAGATAAGAGACATCGAAAACATGGAGTGTCTTTTCCTCCTTGTCGACACAGAGGACAGGGTCCATGTCATCGCAAGGTCAAGAAACCCGAAGGCTGATGTCGGCAAAATACTCAAGACAATCGGCGGGGGCGGCCACCCGAATGCAGCCTCCGCGACACTGAAGGGCATAACCCTCATCCAGGCAAAGGAGATGCTCCTGAATGCCGTGAGGGACGGCATACCTCCGCTTCGGACCGCGAAAGAGATAATGTCGTTCCCGCCCATCACCCTGAGCCTCAAGACCACGCTCAAGGACGCGGTCGAGGTCATGCGCAGGTACGGGATAAACGCCGCGCCTGTCGTCAGGAACGGCCGCATTTACGGGGTGATAACAAGGCAGGTGCTCGACAAGGCTGTCTACCACGGCCTCGGCCCGGCTCCTGTCGCGGACTACATGACTACCGAAGTCGAATCCGTAAATTCGGACACATCGATCGATAAAATACGCGAGGCCGTCGTGGGCCACGGCCAGAGGCTCCTGCCGGTTATAGAAGAAAACAGGGTCGTGGGCGTCATCACGAGGACAGACCTCCTGAAGCTCCTCCAGGAAGAGCTGAGGCTTGCCGCCGGAGGCGGCCCGAAGAAGGTAAGGTTCCTTTCCGGCCTCATGAATGAAAAGCTCCCGGAATGGGCGTTCGCCCTCTTGAAAGAAGCCGGGGAGGTCGCGGCCTCGCACGGGTTCACGGCCTACGCGGTGGGCGGGTTCGTGCGCGACCTGGTATTGAGGCGCGAAAACCTCGACATAGACATAGTCATCGAAGGCGGCAGCGGAATTGTCTTTGCCGAAGACTTTGGCCGAAGGAGGTCAGCCAAGGTCAAGGTCCACCACAGATTCAAGACGGCGGTCATCGTCTTTCCGGGTGGCTTCAAGCTGGATGTGGCGACCGCCAGGCTCGAATACTATGAAAGGCCCGGAGCCCTGCCGACAGTTGAGCAGTCGTCCCTGAAGCTCGACCTGTACAGGCGGGACTTCATAATGAACACGCTCGCCATATCCCTTAACCCGGACAGGTTCGGCGAGCTCATAGACTTCTTCGGCGCGCAAAAAGACCTGAAGGAGAAGACCATAAGGGTGCTTCACAACCTGAGCTTCATCGAAGACCCGACGAGGATGCTCCGCGCCGTGCGCTTCTCCGAAAAATTCGACTTCAAGATAGGCAAGCACACATTAAACCTCCTCAAGAACTCCGTAAAGCTCGATGTGTTCAGGACGGTCTCCGGCGCGCGTATCGGCGACGAGCTGAAAAATATGCTCGAAGAGGAGACTTCGGCCAAGGCCTTGAAAAGACTTTCTGAGCTGGGCCTCCTCAAGCTCATCCATCCGGCGATTGCCTGGGACAAGGAGCAGGAGCGGCTTTTCGAGAGAGCGGAAGACGCCCTGGCCTGGTACGAGCTGCTCTATACGAAAGACCGCGTTGAACGCTCTCTGGTGCTCCTTCTGGCTCTCACGGACCGGCTTGGGGAACAGGAGCTTGCGGGCCTCGTCAAAAGACTCGGCATATCGGGCAGGAAACGGCTTGATGTTTTAAGCTCCAAGAACGAAGCGTTAAGGGTGCTGGGCAGGATGGCCGCTGGCCAGCTGAAAAAGGCGAGCGCGCTTTTTGATGCCCTTTCCCCGCTTGATATCGAGCTAATACTCTACCTCATGGCAAAGGCCGAAAGGGAAAGCCTCAGAAAAGCCTTTTCAAGGTACATGACAAAGCTCCGTCACATGGAGACCATCTTGAAGGGGGCCGACCTCAAAAAATTCGGGGTCGAGCAGGGGCCTGTCATGGGAATAATATTGAGAGAACTCCTGAGAAAGCGGCTTGATGGTGAAGTAGTTACAAGGGAGGACGAAGAGGCGTTCGTCATGGCTTATCTCAGGAAAAAACCCGGCAAAAAGAAGCTTAAATAAAACAGGGGCTCCTGTCAGGAGCCCCCTGCGTAATATAGCTTTACTAAAGGCTGTCTCTAAAAATTAGATATTTTTTCTGAGATCAAGGAAGGGCGGAAATAAAAAGCGCAGCATATATGAAAATATGCGAGCATTTTTATTTACGCCCTGACGCAGAGGTCAGGAAAAAGAGCAATTTTCTAAGCCACTTTGTTCGCGGCGAAAAAGGCCGTGTACTTCTTGTCCGTCGAGAGTATGTGCCCCTTGAGCCAGTCCCTGAGGAAGTTCATCACCTCTAGGCTTATGGCCAGTTTGCCTGCTTCGTACTTTGTAATGCAGTCGCGCACCTTTTCGACGAAGGCTTCATGCTGGGCCCTGTGCTCCACGAGGCCGGGGTACTTGTACGCGACCATCAGCTTCTCTTCCTCTGCGAAATGATACTTCGTGTAGTCCGCGAGGGAGTTCAATATCTTGCCGATTACCCCCTGCTGCTTGCCTTTGAGCATGGCTTCGTGCAGCTCGTTAATGAGGTTGATGAGTTTTTTGTGATGGTCGTCAAACCTGGATACGCTAACGCTGAACTCGCCCTTCCATTCGAAAAGTGCCATAGTACGCTCCTCCTGGGAAATTAGGATAGTAAAAAGTAGAAAATACGGATGCGCAGGCAAAAAACCCGCCCCGCTCCCGTGCCTGCCCGTGAATCTGTTGGATATAATCTCATCGGATGAGGTGAGAAATTCTTTAATTTCCAGAGCGCCTCCGCTGGCCAACAATTGCATTGACCCGCCTTCCTTTCTTCTGTTACACTTCAATATTACTGTCATTTTTAAGGTTTTTACATGGTCCAGGAATTCCTTCAAAGAACGCTTTTAACCATACCGCCTATCCTCATGGCCCTTACCGTGCACGAATGCGCGCACGCATGGGTGGCCTACAGGCTGGGCGACCCCACGGCCAAGATGCTCGGCAGGGTTACACTGAACCCCATAAGGCACCTCGACCCCATCGGCACTTTGATGCTCCTTTTCTCAGGGCTTTTCGGCTGGGCCAAGCCAGTGCCGATAAACCCGAGGAATTTCAGGAACATGTCCCGTTCCATCGTGCTCGTTTCCATCGCGGGGCCGCTTTCCAACCTGTTTCTGGCGGCCCTTTCCGCCATCGCGTACAAGCTCTTTGAGGCGGCTGGCCCTGAGTTTCTGTCCTCCATGCCCAATCTGTGGAGACCGCTTTTCGCCATGATAGAGCTGAGCATAATAATCAATGTGGCGCTGGCCGTTTTCAACATGGTGCCCGTGCCTCCGCTTGACGGCTCAAAGGTGCTCGGCAACCTCCTGCCCGCCAGGCAAGCCTTCGCGTGGGCCAGGTTCGAGCAGTACGGCTTTTTCATCCTCCTCATACTCATCGTCACCGGCGCGCTGAACAAGTTCATCTCGCCTGTAATTTTCCTTATGGCTGGTCTTCTAACAGGGGGTATCTACTGAGATGGCGCACCGCGTATTAAGCGGCATGAGGCCGACCGGAAAGCTGCACTTCGGCCACTACCACGGGGTGCTCGCGAACTGGCTGAGGCTTCAGGAAGAGTACGAGTGCTTCTTTTTCGTTGCTGACTGGCACGCCCTCACGACCGACTATGCCAACCCCTCGAATATTAAAGACAATATCCGCGAGATGGTCATTGACTGGCTCTCAGTAGGGATAGACCCAGCGAAGGTCACCATCTTCAGGCAGTCTTCAATAAAGGAACACGCGGAGCTTCATGTCCTGCTTTCCATGATAACGCCCCTTCCCTGGCTGGAGCGCAACCCGACATATAAAGAGCAGATAGAGGCCATAAAGGAAAAAGACCTCCTGACCTTCGGCTTTCTGGGCTACCCGGTCCTACAGACCTCGGACATCATAATCTACAAGGCCAGCAAAGTGCCCGTGGGCATAGACCAGGCCCCGCATCTGGAACTGTCCAGGGAGATAACCCGCAGGTTCAACCACTTCTACGGCGAAGTCTTCCCTGAGCCCCAAACGCTCCTTACCGCCATACCCAAGGTGCTCGGCACCGACGGCAGGAAGATGAGCAAGTCGTACAACAACGCCATATTCCTTTCCGACCCTCCTGCGGAGGTCGAAAAGAAGATACTTACCATGATGACCGACACCGCGAGAAAAAGGCGCACCGATGTCGGCTCACCCGACTTGTGCCCGTTTTTCCTGACCTTCCATAACCTCTACTCTAATGAGGAGACCATAAACTGGGTCAGGGAAGGCTGCACAAAGGCGCTTATCGGCTGTATCGAGTGCAAAAAATCCGTCATCCCCAAGGTGCTAGCGGCCCTGGAGCCTGTCCAGAAGAGGCGCAAGGAACTGGAAGCTGACCCCAAAATGATTACCGAAATTCTGAGCGAAGGCGCGAAAAAGGCTGCCAAGGTTGCCCAGGAGACTATGACTCACGTGCGCGAAGCAATGGGGCTCGAATAAGAGAATGGCCTTCTACAACATAAAGCTCGACATATTCGAGGGGCCGCTTGACCTCCTCCTTCACCTCATAAAGAGGAACGAAGTCGATATTTACGACATACCGGTTGCGGTCATAACCGAGCAGTATCTCGAATATATCGACATCATGAAGGAGATGAACCTCGAGTTCGCCGGCGAGTTCCTCGTCATGGCGGCAACCCTCGTGCACATCAAGAGCAAGATGCTCCTTCCGGTCGACGAAGAAGCCGTGCCTGAAGAGGACGAGGGCATTGACCCAAGGGAAGAGCTCATAAAACGCCTCCTTGAGTACCAGAGGTACAGGGAAGCCGCGAAAGAGCTTTCAGACAGGACCATGCTCGGCAGGGATGTGTTCGCCAGAGGCGGCGATATTCCGCTGGAAGAGCTCGAGGAAGGGATCGGGTTCGTCAATGTCTCGGTCTTCGACCTCATGGAGGCCATCAAGGGAATCATTGCCAGGACCCCAAAAGAGCGCACCATCGAGCTCACCTCTGAGCGCTTCAAGATAGCCGACAAGATAAACTTCATCATGGAGCTTCTGACCAGCGATAAGTCCACGACCTTCACCGGCCTTTTCGCCAACGACGCGACAAGGGGCGAGATAGTCGTCACCTTCCTCGCGGTTTTAGAGCTCGCCAAGCTTTTGATGATAAAGATACACCAGACGGACGACAGCGTGATAAGGGTCTACATCTCGGACGAAAAAAGAGATGAAACGCAGCCGATTGAGATAACGGGGGCGATTGAAACCTTAGAAAAAGACGAGGATGCCTCTAAAAATTAGAAATTTTTTCCGAGGGCGGGAAGGGCGGAAATGAAAAGCGCAGCATATATGACAATATGTGAGCATTTTCATTTACGCACTGACAAAGAGATCGGGAAAAATAGCAATTTTTAAAAGGGTGCCTCTAAAAATTAGAAATTTTTTCCAAGGTCGAGGAAGGGCGGAAATGAAAAGCGCAGCATATATGACAATATGTGAGCATTTTCAGTTACGCACTGACAAAGAGATCGGGAAAAATAGCAATTTTTAAAAAAGGAAGAACAGGACCTATGCTGGATAAGGACAGCCTCAAGCCCGTACTTGAATCCCTCATATTCGCCGCTGATTCAGCCATCAGCCTGGAGAAGCTCTCGGGCATACTCGAAGGCGAGGAAAAGACTATAATAAAAGAAGCCCTCAATGAACTTATTGAGGACTACAGGGCCAGGGCCGGCGGGTTTCTAATCGAGGAGGTCGGGGGCGGCTTCCAGTTCAGGACAAACCCGGAGTTCGCGCCGTGGCTCAGAAAGTTTTTCAAGATAGGCTTGCAAAAGATAAGCAAGGCGGCGATGGAAAGCCTTGCGGTAATAGCGTATAAACAGCCCGTAACCAGGGGAGAGATAGAGGCCGTAAGGGGCGTTGATTCGGGCGGAGTGCTCGCGACGCTTATGGAAAAGAGGTTCATCAAGATAGTGGGCCGCAAGGAAGTACCCGGCAGGCCTGTTGTCTATGGCACGACCAAGGA
>MGPK01000058.1 GCA_001795535.1 Deltaproteobacteria bacterium GWA2_54_12 | reverse complement strand
CATATTCTCATATATGCTGCGCTTTTTATTTCCGCCCTTCCTTGACTTCAGAAAAAATATCTAATTTTTAGAGGCAGCCTCATCTGATTCAGCTCTTGGCGGCATCCGCGGGCGCGGCTGCCTGCGCGGGAGCTGCCGGAGCAGCAACGGGGGCCGGAGCTGCGGCAGCTGCCTTCTCCTGAGCCTGCTTGTCGCTCTTGGCCTGGAGGGCCTCTTCGTAGTGGGCCTTGCCTTCGAGGCACGCGTCGGCCATGGATGCCGCGAAGAGCTTGATGGCCCTTATGGCGTCGTCGTTGCCCGGTATGATGTAATCCACTTCATCAGGGTCGCAGTTGGTGTCGACGATGGCGACGACTTTTATGCCGAGTCTTTTAGCTTCCTTGATGGCGATGGTCTCTTTCTTCGAATCAATGATGAAAATGATGTCGGGGGTATGGTTGAGTTCCTTTACGCCGCCAAGGTACTTCTCAAGCCTGTCCTTCTCTCTCCTGTACATGAGGAGCTCTTTTTTTGTGGAGGAGGCGAAGTCAGGATTGGTGTCGAGGGTATCGAGTTCCTTCAGCCTGTTTATGCTCTTCTTGACGGTGGCGAAGTTCGTAAGGAAGCCGCCTATCCAGCGGTTGTTTATATAGCCCATCCCTGCCCTTCCGGCCTCTTCCTGGATGGCGTTCTGAGCCTGCTTCTTCGTGCCTACGAACAGTACGCGGCCGCCCTTGGACGCCGTGTTCCTGACGAAATCATAGGCTTCCTTGAACATCTTGACAGTCTGCTGGAGGTCGATGATGTAGATGCCGTTCCTCGCGCCGTAGATGTACTGCTTCATCTTCGGGTTCCACCTCTTGGTCTGGTGTCCGAAGTGCACGCCTGATTCGAGAAGCTGTTTCATTGTAAGATAAGCCATTGTTCTTTGTTCCTCCGTTTTTGGTTTGCCTCCGCGCTGCCTTGGCCGGAACCCTTTCGGGCACCCCCGGACAAATAGGGCAGCGCGTGCGTAGTTAATCGAAGATTATTAGCATAACACAGCCCCGGTTGCAAGGAAAAACTCCACAAAAAAACGCGGAAGACCGGGAAACGGCTGTCATCTTTTGAGTCTAACATGAAAGAAAAAGGGCCGCCAGAGAACTTGCCGGACGGCTGCCAGACTACCTGGAAGCCGCATCAATAAGCCCCGTCCCAGCCCTCGGTGGGCGGGGACAGGATGAACTCGTCGCACCTTGCCAGATATACGCCCGAAGGCCCGTCCCCCAGCCCCGCAAGCACAATGAACGCCTCGCGCGCCTCTTTGAACCGCCTGGCCCTGAAAAAGGCGAGCGCACCGGCGAACCTGGCGCAGATCTCCTCTTTTTCCGGGTTTGCCCCTTTCCTGCCAGCCAACTCAAAAATGACTATGGGGCGCTCCTTACCCCTTGCCCTCACGAAATCGAGCTCCCTGAAAAAAAAGCCCTCGCCAGCCGCCTCTTTCGTCGCCCCGCTCACGATTATCGAACTCCCGTAGACCTTGTTCATGCCTTCGAGACGGGACGCGAGGTTTACGGTGTCACCTATCGCCGTGTAATTGAGCTTCAGCTCAGCCCCCATGTTGCCGACGACCGCCTCGCCTGTGTTTATGCCGATGCCTGTCTCGACCGTAGGGTAGCCTGACCCTTCCCACCTGGCATTGAAAGAAGCCAGAGCTTCTGTCATCCTCAAGGCTGCCGCGCATGCCCGTCCGGCGTGTCCCGAGACCTCGACAGGCGCGTTGAACACGGCCATAATCGCGTCCCCTATGTACTTGTCTACCATGCCTTTTTCTTCGAGCACTATCCCGGTCATGGGGCTCAGATACCTGTTAAGGAACTCGACGAGCTTCTCTGGCGTGAACCTCTCAGAGATGCCGGTAAAGCCCCTTATGTCCGAAAAAAGGACGGACACTTCCCTTTTTTCCCCTCCGAGCTTAAGGGCTCCCGGGTTATCGAGTATCTCGGAGACGAGTTCAGCGGAAACATAAGACGAAAAGGCCCTTTTCAGATACCTGTTCCTCTTTTCGGCCACAAGGTTCCTGTACGCCTCGCCTGACATGTAGCAAACGGCCATGGAAAGCACCGGGTAGACGGGGGCGGGCATTATGCTGAAGACGGAAAAGAGGATGAACTCGCCGGAGACGGCCAGGACCGAAAGCAGGGCAAAACCCGCAAGTCCGGCAACGGTCCTTCTTACGCCAGAGAGGAAAAAGCCGAGGACAACGGGCGCAAGTATTGTCATAAGCGCGTCGAACGCTATGACCCGGCCGTCCCTTATTAGAAAATCGCCTGCAAGGATATTCCCGGCCGCCGTGGCATGTATCTCTACCCCCGGGAAAAGAGGGTCGAGCGGAGTCGGCCTGATGTCGTACACAGCCTTTTCCGTCACGCCCACGAAGACCAGCTTGCCTGAGAACTCTTTGGGCGAAACAACCCCTTTTATGACATCCGTTGCCGAATAGGTCCGGAAGCTTCCAGCCGGGCCGTAGAAGTTGAGCGTCAGTGCCCCTGCTTCATCCACCGGCACATTCAGTTCGCCGAGGATAAGCCCGTCAACGCCGTAAGAGGCCAGACGCGCTATCGTCTGCGTGCCCAGGTAATTTTTGAGCGCCTCGACCGGCATTGCCGGGTATACGGCAGGGCCGTAGCCCAGGAGGAGGCTCATCTCCCTGTAGATGCCGTCCTCGCGGGGCATGGTATTGAAAGCGCCGAAACCCGCGGCCCCCCTGCCAATTAGGGCCGTATTGGTCTCCACGGAAGGAAAAGCAGGCCACGGGGCTGAAACAGTTTTGTCGAGATTTAAAAGCGATATTCTGGATAATTGAAGAGCCGAAAGCGCTGAAGGGTCTGGGACCACGGAGGTGTCGCCCCTGAAAAAATACCCGAGGACGACATTTCCGCTGCGGGCAGCAGCCTCAGAGAGGGCGGCGTCTGAAGCAGGGTCCTGCGGCTCGGAGAAGACCATGTCAACGGCAACGGTCTTTGCCTCTGAGAGGGCCGATATGAGAGCGGCTGTCGTTGTCCTCGTCCATGGCCAGCGGCCAAGCTCGTTGACGCTCTTTTCGTCAACCGCGACTATGACCACCTCGGACGGCGCGACCCTTGCGCCCCTGGCCATGAACATGGCGTCCGCGGCCTTGAGGTCCATTGCCGTAAGAAATCCGGGCCTCAGCCACCAGGCGAAAAGCACAATAAAGGCCGAGGCCGCGCCTATGGCCGGGAAGACCAGCCAGCCGTACCTGCCAGCGGAAGCGCTCCTGTTAAACGCGGACCGGCCCATCAGCAAAAAATGACAAAGATGGTTGATAAATGCGCGTAAGCGCTACTTCCCTGAACGCCATTCGAGTTCACCCTTTCCCATGACCCCTGTTATTATGAGCTTGACAGGGCCTTTTTCAGGGGTTATCTCGCCGCCGTTATCGGCGTACTTGGGGAACCTGACGGAGTAGGCCTTGCTCCAGAGGTCGAAATAAGGGAAAAACTCCCTTATGACAGGCTCTGAGCCGTCTATCGCGGTAATGGAGATGGGCCTCGCCCTGTTTCCGGCGGGGTCCTCAATATAGAGCTGCCAGACCGATTCCCGGCGTTCGAAATCATTGAGCGTTTCATCTGGCGTGTAGGCCGTGAAAAAAAACTCGTTGTAGGCCTCGGCCTGCTCGGCCTCCCTTTCGGAAAGGGCTTTTACGAGGTCAGGCCCAAGCTCATAGCTTGCCGCGTATCGTTCTATGTAGGCTTTCCTGAAATCAGCGGTCTTGTAGGTGGCGTTGACATACAGACGGGCCTCAAGCCCCTGGTATATCTTCTCCCCCCTCGACCACCTGTCGAGCGACTTGAAATAATCCCCGCCGGAAGTCCCCTTCACAGCGCCGCAGCCTGACGCAAACACTGTCAAAAAAAACAAGAGGCACAGGGCCGCAAAACGGCCCCTGCCTCTCGCTGTATTTCTTACCCTCGCCCCATTGAACATCAGCCGGACCCCCTGAACGATTTTACTCAGCCAGCCTGAACCCGACATTGAGGCTTCTTCTGTTGTGCTCAAGCCCGTACCTGTAAGTCGTGCGAAGCTTGTTAGGCGGGTCGAAGACCGACCCTCCCCTTACGACCCTGAAAAGAGAGTAGTCCGCGCCGAACGGGTTACTTTTGGGGCTAATCTTATAGTAGTCGAAATCAAAGTAGTCTTCCACCCACTCCCAGACATTGCCTGACATGTCGTAGAGGCCAAGCGCGTTGGGCTTTTTCCCCTTAGTGGGCACGATCATGTCTTCGGTATTGTCTTCATACCAGGCGTAGTTCCCGATCTCAGCCTCGTTGCCGGTCCCGGCCCAGAGCTGGTCTTTACCGCCGCTTCTGGCGGCGTACTCCCATTCAGCCTCTGTCGGGAGCCTGTAGTACCCTTTTGTTATCTCGTTGAGCTTCCCGATGAATTCCTGGACGATCGACCAGCTGACATAGTTGACAGGCGACTTGGGGTCTCTCGGCATCTTCGGGTTGTACTTCCAAGCCGGTATATGGCCCATGACCTTTTCAAAAAGCTCCTGGGTCACTTCCGTAGTGGCTATATAATAATCGTTCAGGCAGACCTCGTGAGCGGGCCGTTCGTCCTCATCGCCATCGCCGGTCTGGTCTCCCATCGTGAAGCAGCCGCCTTTGACGAACACCATATCTATGGGAGGCAGGTCCTCTTTTTTAATTACCTTTTTCTTCTCGCCTTCTTTCTTGAGTTCCTCACTTACGCCGAGGTCGTCATCCTGCGGCGACGAATCCTGCGGCACAGTATCGGCGGCAAAGGCCCCGCTTCCTGAAAGGGCAAGTGGGAGTAAAAGCATGAACATGGCTGCGAACTTCCTCACGATTCAAGCCTCCTGTGGATGTTTTTTGCTCAGGGGCGTTGGCCCCTCTTACTTGAACAAGGCAAGCTGCGGGACGGCTTCCCTGTACGCGTCTACCGGATATTTTCCGGTAAAACACGCGTCACAGAAACTCGAGCCTGCCTCGGTGACCGCCTGATAAAGCCCCTCAACACTCAGGTATCCGAGCGTGTCGGAGGTGATGAACTCATTTATGGAATCCAGGCTGTTGGCCGCGGCGATGAGCTCTTCGCGCCTGGGCGTGTCGATGCCGTAGTAGCACGGGCATACTGTAGGCGGTGAACTTATGCGCATATGGACCTCTTTAGCCCCGGCGCTCCGTATCATCTTGACTATCTTCCTGCTGGTAGTTCCCCTGACGATAGAGTCATCGATGACCACCACCCTCTTGCCGTTTATTATATCCCTGATCGCGTTAAGTTTTATCTTGACGCCGAAGTGCCTTATCGAGTCTTTCGGCTCTATGAAGGTCCTGCCGATGTAATGGTTCCTCACTATGCCTTTTTCAAAGGGTATGCCGGAAGCTTCGGCGTAGCCGATGGCGGCCGGGACGCCTGAGTCAGGTACCGGGATGACGATATCCGCCTCAACTGGGTGCTCGGCGGCAAGCCTGGCGCCTAACCTCTTTCTCGTAGCGTACACATTCGCGCCAAATATCTTGGAATCGGGCCTCGCGAAATAGATGAACTCGAAAACGCACGGGGTATACGGCGCCGGGGCAAAGGGCTTGTACGATGCAATCCCGCTCTTGTCTATGACGACCACCTCGCCTGGCTCGATCTCCCTGACATAGTCGGCCTCGATGAGGTCGAAGGCGCAGGTCTCGGAGGCGACGACCCACGACCCCTTGAGCTTTGCGAGCGAAAGGGGCCTGAAGCCGTGCGGGTCTCTGGCGGCTATCATCAGGTCCTCCGTTAGGAAAAGGAGCGAGTACGACCCCTTCACCCGGCGCAGCGACGCGATTATTCTTTCGACCAGCGAATTTTCCTTGCTGGACGCGATGAGGTGGACGAATATCTCGGTGTCCATCGATGACTGGAATATGGAGCCGTAGGCCTCGAACTCGGCCCGAAGGAGCGCGGCGTTGACGAGGTTGCCGTTATGGGCGACCGCCAGGCCGCCCCTGGAGTACTCGACTACGAAGGGCTGCGCGTTCTTGATGTGCGATTCCCCGGCGGTCGAGTACCTGACATGGCCTATTGCCATATTGCCTTGCAGGCGGGCTATCTCCGAGCCTGAAAATACATCGGCGACCAGCCCCATGCCTTTATGTGAATGGAGCTTTTTGCCGTCGGATGATACTATGCCGGAGCTTTCCTGCCCCCTGTGCTGGAGAGAATAAAGACCAAGATATGTAAGGTTTGCCGCTTCAGGGTGGCCGAATATGCCGAAGACCCCGCACTCATCATTGAACCTGTCGGAACTGAAAGGGTGCATCACAACCGCCGTAAGCTTTATTGTTAAAAAAATTGCTCTTTGCGAGCTAAGCGACACTTTTTGCAGGATAGCAAAAATTGAACTTTGAGCGATCGCGGGCCCGAAGGGTCGAGCCCCAGGACGGGGCGAGATAAGCAATCTCGTCTCTGACAATTCGTTACTGAAATTGCTTCGTCGCTAAAATCGCCCCTCGCATGATGGAGATACTATCAGGAACGAATGTAGCCTTCGAGCGCCTTTTTCCACTCGCTTGTTATCCTGTCCACCGGAAGCTCGATGAGGCTGTTTATCCTGAGCGTATTGCCGCCAACCCTGCCTATGACGGCAACCGGGGCTCCAGCCTCTTTCGCGGCCGCCTTCAAGGCCTCAAGCTCGCCGGACTTCAAACTTACGACTATCCTCGACTGGGCCTCGCCGAAAAGGAGGTCATCCGGCCTGAGACCCTTCGGGTCTATCTCGATGTCCGCGCCTATTGGGCCATCCGGGTTCATGCAGGCCTCGGCAAGTGCCACGGCCAGCCCGCCCTCGGAAACATCATGGGCCGAGAGTATTATACCAGCCCTTACGGCCTTTAAACAAGCTTCCTGCACGGCCTTCTCCATCGTGAGGTCTATGGCTGGCGGAAGGCCTTTTTCCATGTTGTGGACAAGGCTTAAATATTCGCTCCCACCGAGGGACGGCGCGCCCTCGCCCAAAAGGGCAACCAGATCGCCCTCTTCGAGGAACCACTGCCTCGTATGGTTCGACAAATCCTCTATAAGGCCTACCATGCCGATTGTAGGCGTCGGGTAGACCGAAGTCCCTGAAGTCTCGTTATACAGGCTCACATTGCCGCTTACGACCGGCACGCCCAGGGCCGCGCAAGCCTCTTTTATTCCTTCTATGGCCTCTATGAGCTGCCACATTACTTCGGGCCTCTCAGGGTTGCCGAAGTTCAGGCAGTCGGTCAATGCCATGGGCTTCGCGCCGCTGACGACGAGGTTTCTCGCGGCTTCCGCCACGGCTATTTTGCCGCCTGTCCTCGGGTCGAGGTAGCAGTACCTGGAGTTGCAGTCGGCAGTCAATGCCAGCGCCTTTTTCGTGCCTTTTATCCTTACTACAGCCGCGTCAGACCCGGGACAGACGACCGTGTCGGTCCTGACCATGTGGTCGTACTGGCGGTATATCCATTCCCTGCTCGCCAGGTTCATGGAGCTCATGAGCTGTATAAGTATCTTGTTATAATCGGATGGCTCGGGAAGCTTCGAGGTATCAAGCGTGTTCAGCTCGTCCTGGCCCTCGGGCCTCTTGGAAGGCCTGTCATACACCGGCGCGTCGTCCGTAAGAAGCGGCACGGGTATGTCTGCCACGACCTTGCCGTTCTCAATGAGCTTTATGGAATTGCCTTCGGTCACGCGGCCTATCACCTCGGCGTCGAGGTCCCACTTCCTGTATATCTCCATTACGGCGTCTTCAGTGCCCGCGCGTACTACCATGAGCATGCGCTCCTGCGATTCCGACAACATGAGTTCGTAAGGGGTCATGCCCTCTTCGCGTCTTGGGACGCTGTCCATGTCGAGCTCGATGCCGACATTTCCCCTTGAGGCCATCTCAACGCTCGAAGAGGTGAGCCCTGCGGCCCCCATGTCCTGTATGCCCACCACGAAATCGGTCTTGAACAGCTCAAGGCACGCTTCTAAAAGCAGCTTTTCAGCGAACGGGTCTCCAACCTGAACGGTAGGCCTTCTTTCCTCTCCGCCCTCGCCGAAAACATCAGATGCCATGGTCGCGCCGTGTATGCCGTCCCTGCCGGTCTTGCTTCCGGCGTATATGATCGGGTTTCCAGTGCCTGAGGCCTTGCCCCTGAATATCCTGTCCTTCTTGACGACCCCTGCGGTCATGACATTCACGAGGTTGTTGCCGTTGTATGAAGAGTTGAAGTAGACTTCGCCGCCGACGGTCGGCACGCCAATGCAGTTGCCATACCCGGCTATGCCGGAGACAACACCTTCGAGGAGAAATTTCGTCTTCGGGTGCTCAGGCGCGCCGAAACGCAGAGAGTTGAGGGAGGCTACTGGCCTCGCGCCCATGGTGAATATGTCACGGAGTATGCCGCCGACCCCGGTTGCCGCGCCCTGGTAGGGTTCGATGAATGACGGGTGGTTGTGGCTTTCCATCTTGAAAGCCACGGCAAGTCCGTCGCCTATGTCGACTATCCCGGCGTTCTCTCCGGGGCCCTGGAGCACGAACTCCCCTTTCGTGGGAAAGCCCTTGAGGTGCTTTCTCGAAGACTTGTACGAGCAGTGCTCGCTCCACATGACCGAGAATATGCCGAGTTCCAAGAGGTTCGGCTCCCTTCCGAGCGAGCTTACTATCCTCTGGTACTCATCAGGGTTGAGGCCGTGCTCCTTTACAACATCTTCCGTTATCTTCATCTTGTCCTTTTTAAGGCGCCATTTTTGGGTGCCTCTAAAAATTAGATATTAGAGCAATTTTCAGAAACTCCCTTTAAGCTATCCGGCAATGGTATGCACCCAGCCATACTTGTCAGGCTCGTCGCCATACTGCATGGCGGTTATGTAATCGTAAAGCTTTTTGGAGAACGGCCCTGTCTGGCCGTTGTTTATCTTGAGGCAATCGTCGTTGTGGCATATCTCGCCCACAGGCGAGATGACTGCAGCGGTTCCGGTTCCGAAAGCTTCTTTAAGCTGGCCGTTCATGGAAGTGGCAAAGACCTCGTCTATCGATATCTTTCTTTCAGTGACCTTCATGCCCCAGTCTTTTGCGATGTGTATAACTGAATCGCGCGTGACTCCCGGGAGGACAGAGCCCTCAAGGGAAGGGGTTGCGAGCTCGTCGCCAATGAGGAAGAACATGTTCATGGTGCCGACCTCTTCGACATACTTCTTTTCGATGGCATCGAGCCAGAGGACCTGCGTGAAGCCCTTTTTCTTCGCCTCCTCCGCCGGAAGCAGGCTCGCGGCGTAGTTGGCCGGGGTCTTTGCCGAACCAAGCCCGCCGCGAACCGCGCGAACATACTCGCCCGGGGTCGTGAGCCTCACCGGGTTTATGCCCTCTTTATAATAGGCCCCGACAGGGGAAGTGATTATAAGGAATTTGTAGGTATCAGAGACCTTAACCCCGAGGTACTCGTCAGAAGCGAATATGAACGGCCTTATGTACAGGGACTGGCCCCTTTTGGACGGCACCCAGGCGGCGTCGGTTTTAACGAGGGCTGCGAGTCCGGAGAGGAAAACGCCATAATCAACAGCGGGTATGCAAAGCCTTGCGCACGACCTCAGCATCCGCTCATGATACTTGTCCGGCCTGAAGATGTTTATGCGCCCGCTTTTAGAGCGAAACGCCTTGAGCCCTTCGAAGATTGCCTGCCCGTAGTGGAGCACGGTAAGGGCCGGTGAGACTTCGAGCTTGCCGAAAGGGACTATCCTTGGTGTGCCCCATTTTCCGTCCGCGTAGTCCATTGAGAACATATGGTCTGAAAAAAGGGTGCCGAACCCCGGGTTTTCAAGAAGAGCCGGGTCAAGCCTGCTCTTCGTGGTTTTTATTATCTCAATATCTTTCAATGTCGTCATGAGTGCTCCGTCTTTTTCCTCGCGTATACTTCTATGGTGCCGCCTGCCCTCAAAGCCGCCTCAGTCAACGAAAGGCCCACTGAAAGGGCCGCGACAAATGGCAATGAGGCGATTGTGAAGGCCATGGCAGCCTTTGTGGCTATGTTCTTCGGGGCCCTTGACCTCAGAAAATCGTAAAGGAGGTTCGTCTTCAAACCCATTTTATTATAGATGCTCTGGATAAACCCGTATGGATTGTATTCGAAGGAGAAGTGGCGGACGCTCAAGACCTCGAACCCGTTCTTCTCAAGGAGCTTCTTAATGTTTTCAGCCGAGTAATGATACAGGTGAAAAGGCGGGTCAAGGTGAAACCACCCGTTGCCCGCCATGCGCGATTGCAGGCTGCTCATATTAGGCACCGCCAACACCAGAAGCCCGCCCGGCTTCAGGACCCTCGCGCACTCGTTCAAGGTCCACTCAGGGTCTTTCACATGCTCGAATACATGCCAGAAGGTGACGGCTTCGAAATAGGCGTCAGGGAAACGAACATCAGACAAGCTCCCGGATTTCAGGTCAACGCCGTTTTTAGACTTCTGAGCGACCCTGTTGTCGAGCTCGAGGCCGGAGCAATCCCAGCCCCTGGCGCGCATCATCAGGAGGAAGTCCCCCCTGCCGCAGCCGACATCCAGTATGCGCCCTTTTGCCGAAAAACGCTCTACGCGCCTGCGCCTTCCCTCCCTCACCACCTTTATGAGCCTTTCAAGGGGCGTGGGGAACCTGGTGGCGTCCTCTTCGCGGTATGTGCTCGAATACAAGGACCTCAGGGCTGATTCAGTGAGGAAAGGCGTGGTCTTTCCCAGGCCGCAACCTTCGCAGAAAAGGACCTTGAATTCCCTGCTCTCGAACTTTATTCCCCCGGTGCCTTTAAGGGAGAAACGAGCTCCGCAGATAAAGCAATTCTCTTTTTTTTTATGAGCCTTACGCACTGGGTGAGCGCATCAAATATGTCCGGGACTATCGAATGAAAACAATAGCGAGAGCGTTCTCCGCCAGAAAAGCCAGCGGAGTCAAGCGAGCGAATATAAAAACAATATTTTTTTAAGATAACCCAAAAACATTTAAATGACAAGAATGAAAAAAAGGCTGGCTGTAGCGGGCTTTGGGGCTGGCTGGAAGAACAATTGGGTGCCTCCAGAATTGATTATTTCTGCTGAGGTCGAGGCAGTACGAAGAGATCAGAAAAAAGAACAATTTCCAGGTCAGACTCTCTGGTCAGGGGCCATTTCCAGTATCATGCGCTTTGCCTTCCCGAGTATCTCCTTTTCATCCTTGAACCTCATGAGGTCGATTGCCTCGTCCAACGGCACCCACCTGCACTCGTCTACCTCGTTGTCATGGTCAGCGACATCCCCGGAGATGAACTCCATCAGGAAAAAGTAGACGATTTTGAATATCCGCCTTGGCGGCAGCCCGTCGTCTTTCAACGAGTAAAAGTACTCGATATGGCCTATTTTATCGATTATCCTGCCGTCCAGCCCGGTCTCTTCCCGCACTTCCCTGTGGGCCGTAGCCGCGATGTTCTCTCCCTTTTCGGCCGTGCCCTTGGGAAGGCCCCACACCTTGCCGCCCTTGACCGAGATAAGGGCCACCTCGATATCAGTCCCTTTTCTTCTATAGACGACGCCTCCGGCGGATATCTGGCGCTCGGTCATATTCCACAGCCTCCGGTTTTTTTACATTATATCATGTTGCTGGGCGGCAAGCGAAGCCGGTTCAAAGCGTGGGCTTTTTCTTCCCCTCCATTTTTTCGAGCTCTGACTGGCAACTCAGGCAATGCATGGTTGAAGCCTCTATCTTGAGCCTTTCCTCGTCTATCTCGGCGCCGCACGCTTCACAAAGGCCGTAAGTGCCCTGGTCGAGTTTGCGGAGCGATTCATCTATCCTTACAAGCTCCTCTTTTCTGATATCCGAGACGGTAAGGCCCAGGTCCTCGACAACATCTATGACAGAGAGGTCTTCGAGGTCGTTCGGTATTTCGAACTGTGTGTTATACTCGCTCCCGAGCTTGCGGAAAAAGTCGTCGCGCAGTTCATTCCACATCTTCCGCTTTCTGTCGACCAGGACCTTCTTCAGTCTGTCCCTGCGGGCATTGTCCTTCACATGGCCTCCTTTTCCGGCCCTCAGCAGACCGGGTGTTCGCCCCTCGCGAGCTCTTCCGTAAAAGGGCCGATACTTGAGAGGAACTCGTCGACGATTACAGAAATGTTTTTTTCCATATCGGCTTGCCCTGCCTTCCTGCCCCTCACGCCCCTGCCTCCGGCGATGACCTGCACGAATACCTGCCTGGGTTCGTCTATTGGAGCGCCTATCTCGCTCACCAGCCAGACCGCTACTTCTTTCAATCCGTCTACCCTCTGGTATATCTCCGCGGCCATCCTGTGTGCCAAAACCGAATATATCTTGCCGACATGGGTTATGGGGTTCTTTCCGGCGGCCGCTTCCGTACCCATAGGCCTCATGAGCGAGATGACTCCGTTTACCCGGTTTCCCCTGCCTACCTGGCCTGAGTCAGCGTCCTCGGCGGATGTGCCAAGAAGGCTCAGGTAAACGCCCTTGACCCCACGGCCCTTCGCGTCAAGGCAGTTGAGGTTCAGGGTTATCTTCGAGAACGGGAAGCCTGAAAGGGACTTCACCAGCGCTTCGCGCACCTCTTTTTTCTTTCGGAAGTAGGCGGCCTCGCTCTCTATCAATCCTGCCATGAGGGGGCAAGCTACCGTAAGGTCAAGCTCAGAGCCCCTTCTTACGCCCATGACCTTCACATCCTCGCCGGTTTCCGGGTACCGGAGCTTGAACGCGGGCGAGTTTATAAACTTTTCTATTGAAAGGACAGCGTCTTCCGTCGCCGTGGAAGGCGCGTACCCGCAGGCGGCTGAGGTGTCGTTAGCGCCTTTCAGGCGTCCGCGCCTATCGAAGATATCGGAAAGCTCAACCGACCCGGGCCTGAGTACTACCCTCGTCTTCACATGCTTTTCCGGGTCTACATGCGGAAGGTTCTCTTTGAACCAGGCCTTTACAGTCTGCCTGGTAATCTCTACGACCGGCACCTTTGTCTTGCCAAGTTCAAAGGTGGCCCTGTCGCCGACTATAAGCTCCATGGGCTTTATTACGCGGCCAGAGCCAAACCCCTTTTCGACCTGCCCGGCGACAAGAAGGCCCTTGTCTATATTATGATGGAGTACCGCGCCGAACCGCTTCATGTACTCCCGGCTCAAGGCAACGGAGATCCTGTCCATCACGGCATCGCAGATAGAGTCGGGGTGCCCTACTCCCTTTCTCTCAACAATCTCGACGGCCTGATTCGCGACAGGCTCATTCTTCGATATTTCGACTGTTCTTTCCATGCCTCTACTTGGGCGGCGGCGCGGCAGGGAGACAATATTAGAAAAGCGCCCTAACCGACTGTTTTACCACTCTTTTTCTTGGAATATCTCTCTATCTTGCTGTACGCGCAGCCGCAGTACTTCTGCCTGTAGAGTCCGAGCTTTTTCGATTCATCAATGCCCTCCTGCCACAAGGGCCTGAAATCCTCATAAAAAAAGATTATGCCGTATTTCCGGGCGAATTCAATCCCGGAGCGCTTTATGCTCTCGTGGTCCTGGTAACGGCTGTAAAGGAGCGAAGAGGTAAAGCCGTCGAAACCGCGCTCGCTGGCCTCCCTTGCCGTGGCTTCCAGCCTCTCAGAGTAGCAGTACTCGCACCTCTTGCCAAAGGGCGGCACGCCATCGGCGACTCCGGTATGGCCTCTGACGCCTTTCACGAACGACATTGGCGAATACGCCTCATCATAGATGACATTAAGCTCAAGGTATCCGGCAAGGGCCTTTACGGCAGCGAGTCTTTTTTTGAACTCTTCGAGCGGATGGATGTTAGGGTTGTGGAAGAAGCCCCAGACCTCGGCCGTGTCGCCGAGATTTTTTTTCAGGGGCATTATGGAGCATGGGCCGCAGCAGATGTGTACGAGTATTTTCGGCCTTGCTCCCGTGGGCGCGGCTGCTTGCGATAAATTTAACATGGTGTCTAAATTAAATCATATAACTTATTGGAATACCTCATAAAAGCCTCTCCTGGCCGTCTCCGTTGGTGCCCTTTCCGGGCGTTCGTCCCAGATGCTTGTAGGCAAGCTCGGTCGCTACCCTTCCCCTTGGCGTGCGCATCATGTAGCCTTCCTGTATGAGAAACGGCTCGTAGAGGTCTTCTATGGCATCCCGCTCCTCGTGGAGAGCGGCCGCAAGGGAGTCTATGCCAACCGGGCCGCCGCCGTACTTGTCTATCATCGTAAGGAGTATCCTCCTGTCCATCTTGTCAAAGCCCTTGGAGTCTATCTCGAGCATATCGAGCGCGTTGGATGCGACCTCTTTGTTGATGACTCCGCCTGCCCTTACCTGGGCAAAGTCCCTGACCCTCCTCAAAAGCCTGTTGGCGACTCTCGGCGTGCCCCTTGACCTGCCTGATATCTCGCCAGCGCCGTCTGAGGTTATCTCCACCCCGAGGATGGATGCGGACCTCGTTATGATGGTCTTTAATTCCGATGGCTTGTAAAAGTCGAACCTCAGTATTACCCCGAACCTGTCCCGAAGCGGGGAAGTCAGTAGCCCGGCCCTGGTCGTCGCGCCGATGAGCGTAAACTTCGGCAGCTCGATTTTAACAGACCTTGCAGAAGGCCCCTGGCCGATGAGGATGTCTATATTGTAGTCTTCCATCGCCGGGTACATTATCTCTTCCACGACCGGGGAGAGCCTGTGTATCTCGTCGATGAAAAAAACATCCTTTTCTTCGAGGTTTGTCAGCATCGCGGCGAGGTCCCCCGCCTTTTCTATTACAGGCCCGGATGTCGCCTTCACATGGCTTCCAAGCTCATTGGCGATTATGTTCGCCATCGTGGTCTTGCCAAGACCCGGAGGGCCGTAGAAAAGCACATGGTCAAGAGCCTCGCCCCTTGCCTTCGCGGCCTGTATAAAGACCTTGAGGTTCTCCTTGAGCTTATCCTGTCCTACGAAATCGTCAAGGAGCCGGGGCCGGAGGGTTGCCTCCAGCTCGTCTTCAACGAGCTTTGCCGGGCTTATGTCGCGGTCGTCGTCCATTGTCATCTCTTTGATAAGTGCTTCAATGCCTCTTTGAGGAAAGCTTCAAAGGAAGCGCCCTCAGACAAGGCGGTCTTTGCTTTTTTCACGGCATCTTCGGCCTGCGCCGACTTATACCCGAGGTTCTCGAGCGCCGAAGCGACATCATTGGAAAGCGGGTCGCTGTCGCCTGCGGCTGCCTTGTGCTCGGGCACTCCCTTTAAGGCAAACGCCTTTATCTTGTCCCTCAGCTCAAGGATGAGCCTCTCGGCGGATTTCCCGCCTATGCCGGGAATGGAGCTGAGCTTTTTATTATCGGCGGAGCCTATTGCGGCAACCAGGTCGCCAACCGCGATGCCGGAGAGGATGTTCCTCGCCAGTTTCGGCCCGACACCTGATACGCTTAAGAGGAGCTGGAAGACATCCCTTTCGTCCTGGGTAAGAAAGCCGTAAAGCTGTATGGCGTCTTCCCTGACATGGGTATAGACCTTGAGGCTTGCTGGCTCG
>MGPK01000057.1:6213-6300 GCA_001795535.1 Deltaproteobacteria bacterium GWA2_54_12 | reverse complement strand
AAACCGGCTTGCCCATTCCCTTTCCCTTGCCCTCGAGTTTCTCATTTGCGCCGACATCCTGAAAACTGCGATATCTCCGACATGGCA
>MGPK01000057.1:4657-6126 GCA_001795535.1 Deltaproteobacteria bacterium GWA2_54_12 | reverse complement strand
TGCCTGAAAAGTGGCATGCCTTAAGTAATGACGAGGTTTTAAGCAGGCTCGGGGGGGATATCGTAAAAGGCCTTTCACAGGCCGAGGCCGAAAGGAGACTTCAGGAATTCGGCGCCAACAAGCTCGCTGAACAGGAACCCCCTTCCGCCTTCATCCTCTTCCTTGAGCAATTCAACAACTTCATAGTCTGGGTCCTCATTGCGGCATCGCTAATCTCAGGCTTCCTTGGTGAGTGGGAAGACGCCATCGCCATCATAGCCATTGTTATTCTCAACGCTCTCCTTGGCTTCATCCAGGAGTCAAGGGCTCAAAAGTCCCTTGCAGCCCTTAAAAAACTATCCGCACCTACCACCAGAGTTTTACGTGATGGGGAATACAGCGTAATCCCATCAGAACAGGTCGTCCCCGGAGATATTGTCATGCTTGAGGCAGGGGACTATATACCGGCAGATGTGCGTCTCGTGAACGTCAGCCGGTTTGCCACTCAGGAGGCGTCCCTTACAGGGGAATCCACTTCCGTAAACAAAACAGCCGAAAAGACGGACCAGCCGGAGCTGGCCATTGCGGACAGAAAAAACATGGCCTTTATGGGGACCTCCGCAGTCTCAGGGAAGGCCAACGCGGTTATCGTTGAAACTGGCATGAATACCGAACTCGGAAAGATCGCAGGACTCCTTCAAGGGACAGAGGAAGAGAGCACTCCGCTCCAGAAACGTCTTGACGAGTTCGGGCACAAGCTGGTCTACTTTACGCTTGCCATAGTCGTCATCGTCTTTTTCATGGAAATCTGGCGGGGCGGTGAGTTCCTTGAGACCTTCCTGATCGCGGTGAGCCTTGCCGTGGCAGCAATACCTGAGGGCCTTCCAGCGGTCGTCACCATTGCCCTTGCCCTTGGAGTAAACCGCATGGTCAGACGGAATGCCCTTATAAGAAAGCTCCATTCCGTCGAGACCCTGGGCTCCACCTCGGTCATCTGTTCGGATAAGACCGGGACACTGACACAGAACGAGATGACGGTCAGGAAGGTTTACTGCGATGGTGTTGAGATAGATGTGACAGGAGTAGGATATGCTCCGGTAGGAACCTTTATTTTCCCCTCTCCCTTGACGGGATTTATGCCCGGACGGGTAGAGGGTCAGGGTGAGGGTGAAATATCATCTGTTCCCCCTCCCCTCAATCCCCTCCCGCAAGGGGAGGGGAGGTTTTTGAGTAACAGTCTTGACATGCTCCTCAAAATCGGGGTCCTTTGTAACAGCGCCTACCTTCAGAAAAAGGAAGAAGACACCTGGAAGATAGTCGGTGACCCGACAGAAGGCGCACTCCTCACCCTTGCAGGGAAGGCCTCCATCTTCAAGGAAGAAATTCTTAAGGCTTATCAGGTAGTTGCCGAGATCCCATTTGACACTGAAAGAAAGATGATGTCAGGCGTCTTTAACGGGCCGGAAGGACTTATTTCCGCAGTCAAAGGC
>MGPK01000057.1:4277-4632 GCA_001795535.1 Deltaproteobacteria bacterium GWA2_54_12 | reverse complement strand
GCAGCCGCTATATGGACCGCGGAGAGATAAAAACTCTCACCCAGCCCATAAAGGAAATGATTCTCAAGGAAAATGAAACACTGGCAGGTCAGGCCCTTCGGGTGCTTGGGATGGCCTACCGAAGCTTGCCCGATATTCCGGACAACCTTGAGCCTGATTACATCGAAACTGATCTGATCTTTGCAGGTCTTGCAGCCATGATAGACCCGCCCCGCCCGGAGGTTAAGCTTGCCATTGAAAAATGCAAGGATGCAGGAATCAGGACGGTGATGATTACCGGAGACCACAAAAACACGGCCATAGCCATTGCCAAAGAGTTGGGGTTCTATGACATGTCCTCTGAGGCACTGACGGG
>MGPK01000057.1:2947-4078 GCA_001795535.1 Deltaproteobacteria bacterium GWA2_54_12 | reverse complement strand
AAAGAAGTTTATCTACTTTCTCCTCTCCTGCAATATCGGAGAGGTCCTGACCATGTTCCTGGCATCTCTCTTTGCCATGCCGGTTCCACTCTTCCCAATCCAGATACTCTGGATAAACATCGTTACAGATGGCCTTCCGGCCCTGGCCCTTGGCGTAGATCCGGTTAGTCCCACAATAATGAAAGACCCTGTTCGCAAACGTGATGAGGAGATCTTCAACCGGTCGGTCGCCCTTAGCCTGCTCTGGCAGGGATTATTAATTGCCATAGTAACGCTGACTGCCTTTCTTTACGTATTGAAGGTGAGAGGTGAAGATATCTCTTACGCACGGACAGTGGCATTCAGTGTACTTGTCTTCAGTCAGTTGTTCCATTCGCTTGACTGTCGAAGCGAAAGGGAGTCGATCTGGGAATTAGGACTCTTTACAAATAAATTCCTGGTCCTGGCTGTCGCAGCTTCTATTACACTTCAGATAATGCTGCACCATTTTGATATCACGAACCGGTTATTTAAGACCCAGCCCCTTGATACATTAGATATGATATTTTCCCTTGGGATTGCAACCATACCCATGTTGGTCATAGAGGGGTGGAAGGTAATAAAAAGGAGGTTGTAAAATGGCAAAAGACCCGGTATGCGGTATGGATGTGGACCCTGCAAAAGCAGCAGGGACAACATTATATAAAGGTGAAACCATATACTTCTGCAACATTAACTGCAAAAAGAAATTTGATGCAGACCCGCAAAAATATGTAAAAGAAATAAAAGAGGATACTGCAATAGACCAAATCTGTGGGATGACCGTTAGCAAGGCCTCCCCAAAGGGTGGGACCTCCGAATACAATGGTGAAACCTACTACTTCTGCAATCCTGTCTGCAAGAATAAGTTTGATGCAGATCCCGAAGCAACCCTGCATCCAAAGAAAGAGATCATAAAGATAGGGGCTAAGAAGCGCCTTGGTAAGACTACAACCGTTACACTTGCAGTAGAGGGTATGACCTGCGCATCATGTGTCAGGACCATTGAAAACGCCCTTAATAATGCGGAGGGTGTGGCAAAGGCTGGGATAAACTTTGCCACAGAGAAGGTCACCATAGAGTATGACCCGAAGATCCTGGATGAGAAGGGCC
>MGPK01000057.1:862-2911 GCA_001795535.1 Deltaproteobacteria bacterium GWA2_54_12 | reverse complement strand
CTCTGACAAAGGTAGCCGAAGAGGGAAAAGATATAAAGAAGATGAGTAACGCCAGCTTCAAGATGCGCTCTGCATGGGGGTTCTCTTCGCCTATCATATTGTTCATGGTCCTTCACATGGTATTTGGATACCATATCCCTGGATTTGACTTGTTCATGATTCTGCTGGCCGTACCGGTGGTGTTTTGGAACGGCAACGAGACACTGATTGCTGCACTGAAGGCCACACGAAACCTGACTCCCAATATGGATACGCTTATTGCAATGGGTACGGGCGTTGCCTTTATTACTGGTCCTGTAAGGTTGGCAGGGTTCCCGATAGAAAACTACAGCGGTATTGCAGCCATGATCATGGCCTTTCATCTGACAGGCAGATATATCGAGGCGCTGGCCAAAGGCAGGGCCTCACTTGCCATAAAGAAGCTTCTTCAGCTTGGGGCGAAGTCAGCCCGCGTCATTGTTAACGGGGAAGAGAAGGAGATACCTGTCGAACAGCTCAAGGTTGGAGATATAATGGTTGTCAAGCCTGGGGAAAAGATACCTACTGACGGAATAATTACCGATGGGCAGAGCCAGATTGACGAATCTATGGCAACCGGGGAGTCTATGCCAGTTGGGAAAAAGACAGGTGACAATGTCATCGGGGCCACGGTCAACCAGATGGGACTTTTGAAAGTCAAGGCCGAGAAGGTCGGGAAAGACACGTTCCTCTCAAATGTCATCAAGCTGGTGGAGGAATGTCAGGGCTCCAAGGTCCCTATCCAGGAGTTCGCAGACAAGGTAACTGCATTCTTTGTCCCTTCTGTCCTGGGGATTGCTCTCGCCACCGTCCTTCTCTGGCTCGCATTCCCTTCTTTCTTTCTATCCATCATACAGCGCTCATCCTCCGTTGTCCCTTGGGTGAACCCATCCCTGAATATCCTGTCCCTGGCCATCTTTGCAGGAATTGCGGTGCTCGTCATCGCTTGTCCATGCGCCCTCGGTCTGGCTACACCTACGGCCCTGATGGTCGGCTCAGGCCTCGGCGCTGAGCACGGCATCCTCATCAGGAAGGGTGAGGCGATCCAGACCATGAAAGAGATAAAGGCCGTGGTCTTTGACAAGACTGGGACCATCACGAAGGGAAGGCCGGAGGTGACGGACATCGTGGTCAGCGGTCAGTGGTCAGTGGTCGGCACCAAGACTGACCAAACTCCCCCCAACCCCCTCTTTACTAAAGAGGGGGTGCCGAAGGCGGGGGAGTTGTCTGGGAAATCGGGACTGTCCCCGATTTCGGAGGATGAACTCCTTCGCTATGCTGCATCTCTGGAGGTCGGTTCAGAACACCCTCTTGCTACTGCAATAGTAAATTCGGCTCAGGATAAAAAGGTCAGGCTTGGTTCGCTTACTGACTTTAAGGCGATTGCAGGGTATGGAGTCAATGGAAAGGTGGATGGGAAGCAGGTTTTGGTCGGAAATCAAAAATTAATGAAAGACTCCAGTGTTGACTTCAGTGAGGTAAAGGGAGAACTGCACCGCCTTGAAGATGAGGCAAAGACCGCCATGCTGGTTGCGGTTGAAGGAAAGATTGCCGGGATTATAGCTGTTGCAGATACGTTGAAAGAAGACTCGGTTAAGGCCATAGAAGAGCTTAAAAAAATGGGACTGGTAACAGTCATGCTTACCGGCGATAACCGGAGAACTGCCGAGGCGATTGCAAAGAGGGTAGGCATCTCCAGAGTCCTATCAGAGGTGCTCCCAAAGGACAAGGTCTCCGAAATCAAGAGGGTCCAGATGGAGATCGGAATGACGGCCATGGTTGGTGACGGCATAAACGATGCCCCTGCCCTCACCCAGGCCAACGTTGGCATTGCCATAGGAACAGGGACGGACATAGCCATTGAAGCCTCGGATGTGACCCTTGTCAGGGGCGAGCTTTCCGGCGTGGTGAGCGCCATTAAACTATCCAGGGCAACATTCAGGAAGATCCGCCAGAACCTCTTCTGGGCATATTTTTACAATACTGTAGCCATTCCCATCGCCATCTTCGGCCTTTTACACCCAGTCATAG
>MGPK01000057.1:0-847 GCA_001795535.1 Deltaproteobacteria bacterium GWA2_54_12 | reverse complement strand
AAATGTCTGGGAGGGAAACAATGATAAAATCAACAAAAAAATATTTGGTTCTGCTTATTCTATCCCTGCTTATTGCGCCTGCTGGAATGGTTCTGGCAGAGCAGCTGCGCATTGTAGAGACCATCAACGTCTGCATGGTCAACAACATGGACATGGGTAAACCCCAGATCCCTGTGAAGGTTGGGGACCAGACATATTACGGATGCTGCAAGATGTGTGTAGGGACGCTGAACAAGGACCGCAGTGCCCGCTTTGCCACAGACCAGGTAAGCGGCAAGGAGGTAGACAAGGCAAAGGCAGTCATAGGCGCTAAGCCTAATGGAGAGGTTCTATACTTTGAAAGCGAAAAAAATTTACAGTCATTCACATTAAAATGAAAAACTCAATCAGGAGGGATATATAAAGTATGTATTATACGTTCTTTTCTGGATCGCAATATTCTACTTTATCATAAAATTCGCTACTTCCGCTTTTGAAGAACAGGAAAAAGATTATCGGTGAAAAATCCCCAGACGATGGTTCAGACCATATTGTGTCCTCATTATTATTTCCTCTTAAAAACTATCTGATTAAGACTTTTTCAAGACTCTCGCTAAAGAATGATTGATAAATCTGTGGAGATGGTATATTTTATGGATATGAATATTGCGGGGGAACAGAAAAAATTTACTATCCTCCTCGTGGAGGATGACATTGACCTTTCACTGATTGAGAAAACTATTCTCATGGAGGAAGGATACAATGTCGTCACAGCCGCAACCGGCGCAGACGCGCTGGGTCTCCTCGAAGTTTATAAAACAGACCTTGTAGTTCTGGATCTAAACCTGCCGGATATAAACGGAGAAGC
>MGPK01000056.1:18284-22403 GCA_001795535.1 Deltaproteobacteria bacterium GWA2_54_12 | reverse complement strand
TTCAGGGAGTTCAACCTCACGGGAACCTTTGATATCGGCCTCTGGGATCCCTATCATATCGTTTTCCTAGGTGACTATGTGAAGAACCTCGGTTTTGACAAATCTGATGTTGCCCTGCGGACAGGTAATCCAAATCAACCAAAGGAAACAGCGGGTTATCAGATCGGGATATCTGCAGGGCATCCGGCAATTCAGGAGTTTGGCCAGTGGAAGGCGTATCTCTATTATAAGCGCTTAGAGGCTGACGCTGTTGTGGATGCCTTTACAGACTCGGACTTCCATCTTGGTGGCACCAACACCAGGGGCTGGATACTGGGAACAGATTGTGCGCTGTCTAAGAACTCCTGGCTTACACTTCGATTGCTGACGGCAGATGAGATCAGTGGTCCCCCGCTGGCAATTGACGTGCTTCAGGTAGATATCACTGCAAGATTTTAGGTTTGGAGGAATGTAATGAAAAGGCTGTCCTGGTTGCCCAAAATCATAATTCCCATAGCTGCCCTGGCGATTGGCCTGATCATAGGATTGAGCGTAAGCCATATTCAGGTTAAAAAGGAACAGAAGGTTTTTCAGGACAAGATCAGAGAAGCGAACAGGAAAATCACCTTTACACAGAAAAGGATGACAGAGGAAAAAAACGAGGCAACTGTATCCATAGAGCAACAATACCAGGAAGAAATGGACAAGCTTCTTAACCAGAAGAAGGCACTGGGAGGCCAGTTGTTAAAATTAAAGGAACAGGTGCAAACGCTGGAAATGAAGGTCAGGGAATCAGATGAAGCCTATGCCAGGGGTAAAAAGGAATCAGAGGAGGCCTATGCCAGGAATAAAAAAGAGATCCTGGAGATGGAAAGGAACAACAAGGATCTGGAGGACAAACTGAAAAAGATAACGGGGGAGATGCAGACCATTCAGGCAGAGTTGAAAAAGACAACCCGGGACCTTGACCATTGCGCGTCGAATAATGCTGAACTCTGCATCATTGCGGAGGAACTCGTAAAGAAATACCGGAATAAGGGATTAGGAACAGTCCTTATGGAGAAAGAACCTCTGACACAAATCAAGAAAGCCGAATTGGAGCAGTTCATTCGGAAATACCAGGAAGAAATCGAACAACAGAAAATCAAAAAAAATGATGAGGGAGGGAAAAATGTTACTAAGTAGAGTTTCGGTTTTCCGGATTATGGTGGTAATGATCGGTTTCATCGCCATGGTCCTGCCTGCCCGGGGTGAAGTGAAGAAGCCTCAGTCAGTAGATAAGGTGGCAACTGTGAACGGTGTGCCGATTGAAAGGGGAGAATTTGACGGAGAAGTTCTGAATATCCAGAAGACTCTCATGGGATTTGGAAAGCCCCTTACATGTAACCAGGTCTCATCTGTTCAGACAGAGGTGCTCGAAAGCATGATCAGGCGGGAAATCCTTTACCAGGAGAGCCGCAAATCGGGCATCAGGCCTGATGAAAAAGCCGTCAATAAGGAAATAGAGACACTGAGGCAGCAGTTTTCTAATGAGACTGAATATAATAATGAATTGAGCAGGAGGAATATGACGGAGGAGATATTGCGGTCAGGCATGGAGAGGAACAGTACAGTGCAGCAATATATTGAACAACAATTTGCGAAGAAGGTCAAAGTGACGGACACGGAAATAATGGACTATTACGAAAGCCACCTGGATCTCTTCAAGCAGGCAATGCAGGTTCGGGTCAGCCACATCCTCATCCAATTGGATTCCCAGTGGGAGGCCTCCCGCAAGCAGGAGGCGCGCCGGAAGGCCGAGCAAATTCTGAAGAGCCTGAAGAAAGGTCAGGATTTTTCGGTCCTCGCCCGGGAGCAATCCGACGGCCCCACAAGAACGGACGGCGGCGACCTGGGGTATATCAGGATGGGGCAACTGGAAAAACAACTTGAAAGTGTTGTCTTTAGTCTCAAACCAGGGGAAACAAGTGAAGTTATTGAGACGGGCTATGGATTCCACCTGTTTAAGGTGATTGATAGAAAGTCGGAAACCATCATGGCATACGATAACGTCAAAGAACAGATACAACATTATCTGATGCAGGAAAAAGCAAAGCAGGAAGCTGATCTTTACGCTAAAACCCTGCGCGGGAAGGCTGCTGTAGAGGTCTTTCCGGGCGAAGATAGCAGTTCGGCGAAGCGGCCCTGATCGTTTTTGCCGGGGTCGTTGCAACTTTGCTGTAGAACCTTGAACGGGGAACTTGGAACAGTTTTGTATAAGATTGTAGGTTGCAGATATGCAGCCGAACGGGCGGCAGCCTGCCATTTGCCCTTTGTAACATGCGGCACAGGCCCCCTTTTTCAAAGGGGGGGAGGGGGGATTTGAAAGGTTATTTTCGAGTGAACGCATCAACAAGAAGCATCATGTCCTTCATATTCCGGAGCAAGATCATGTTCGGCGTTATGTCAGGCTGGGGAGCTCAGACGGTCTCCCTTGCCCTGGGTATTTTTACAATGCCCTTTTTTTTCAGGTACCTGCCGAAAGAGGAATTGGGCGTATGGATGTTCATTCTGGGAACCGGTTTTTTCGTCAATCTGGCAGACCTCGGATTTTCGCCGGTTCTGGGCCGTCAACTGGCATTTGAGCTTGGAAGAGGTGATAGAGAATCGAGCCCTAACTATGCCGGCTCTTCCTATTATTTCAGCCTGTCGAAGCATGTTTCTACTGTAACGTCATACATCCTTTTTTGCGGTATGCTGTTGATTGGCGGTCTGTTTATATGGACACTGCAACTCCCTGACAGGCTGTTGGCTCCCTCACTCGAGGCCTGGGCTATATTTTGCCTGTCCCAGGCGGTAACGTGCCGGTCCAAATATCTGGAGACGATTCTGAACAGTCATGGCGAGGTCGGCTGGCAGAACTGGGCCCAGACGACAGTTCAGTCATTAACGCTTGCCGGCTATTTTATGGTTCTCCACTTCTGGCAAGGAGGGATTGTTGCGCTGTCAACCGTTGTCCTCGGACGCAGCATCCTGAATGCGTTCCTGCTCTGGCTGCTGGTCCGCAGTCGCATCACCAAACTGTTCAGGGCAAAGGTCAGGATTGTCTGGCATGATGTGAAACCCCATATCAGGCCGGCGCTCGATTTCTTTTTAATAAGTGCAGGCAGCTTTCTGGTTCTTAATACGGATCAGTATTTCATTGTAAAGTTTCTGGGAATGTCCGCATTGCCGGATTATGCGGCAGCCTATCGTTTGGTTCACGTATTTTACATTTTTGCTTCAACCGCATCGGCCATGTGTGTGCCATTCATTTCGAGAAAGAGCGCGGCCGGTGATCATTCGGGTGTTCATCGCATGCTGATGCTTAATACCACTGTGGGCATGATGATCCAGATTGCCGCCGTGTCAGTCCTTGCGGTTTTTGGTGATTACATCCTGCAGTTGTGGCTCGGCAAGGGGCATTTTGTCGGATGGGGGGTCTTGTGGGTATTCTGTATTATGCTGTCCCTTGAAAATCACCACGTTATTTTTGCCCGTTTCGGCCTGAACTTTAAAACTGACCCGACGTGGGGGAAGATGGCGTTAATCTCGGGGGCGATTAACCTCGCTCTTACCTTTATTGGCGTCAAATGGCTCGGGCTTCTGGGGGTTGCATTGGGGACCATGGTCGCGCAGATCCTGACCAATAACTGGTATGCCGTATCGAAGACCCTGCAGATTACCCAGTTGAGGTTCCTGAACTACGTGCACAATTCAGGGATTGTCTGGTTTGTTACAGGACTGGTCCTGCTGGCTGTCATGTCCTGCATACGGTTCCTTATGCCGTGGCCTATGGCTTCCCTTTTGACGGGGGTATCCGTTACCGCGCTTCTCTGTTCCGGGGTTACTTACATATATCTCAGAAGCAGGTTGGTGACCAGCTAATGATTTTTGCCATTCTTACCTGTATTTCCCTTGTAGTTCTGGGCGTTGCCTGGTTCCTGTACCGGCGGAATATGGAATTGTTTCTATGTTTCCTTATAGCCATTTATTTCGGGTTTTTCTATCTGCTGCCGCGTATTATGGGGCCAGATAATTACAAGTTATTACTCTTGCCGATGATCTTAGTCCTTCTGTTCGAAAGTTTTCTAAGCGGGAATTTGTCCCTTGGCCGGTATG
>MGPK01000056.1:16816-18268 GCA_001795535.1 Deltaproteobacteria bacterium GWA2_54_12 | reverse complement strand
TTTCATGGGGATATCCCTGTTCGGGATCATGGTTGCCTGGTCTTCAGGGCAAGGCATTTCCCTCGGCCTAAAGGCCGCCAAGTTCATTCCGCTTGTCATGGTATATTTCCTCCTGGCAGGCCGAAAGATAAATACAGAGAAATTCTCAACATATTTTATTGTCATGAGTCTTGCCGTTGCCTCCATGGCAACCATTAGTTCCTTAACGCATGGAGCAATCAATTTCTTCCCTGGGATACCCCAGGACATGCTGATTGAACAGCCGGGAAGACTTCGCATCACGGCAGGGCAGTTTGTCATTTCCGCTGCCGCCGTCATCGCATTTGCCAGATACCGGCAGAGTTCGAGCATCCGGTTTCTGCTTGCCTCGGCAGCCTTGTTGGGAGAGGTTATTTTTGTTCAGCAGACACGAGGGCTTATTGTTGCAATTCTTCTCAGTATGTTTGTTGTTTTTGTACTGTCCCGCGAGCTCACGATGCTGCGGGTCTCAATGTATTTTCTTTTTACCGGCTTTTGTCTTGCTTCCTGGTTGCTGCTTCCCAGCGTAGATTTCAGTAGTATCGGGTTTGTGAAAAGAACCCAGACCGACATGGTGAGACGCTACGGGAGTTACGGGGGAAGTTTACAGGCGCGTTTGAATGCGTATGACTATTATTGGAAACAGTTGCAAAAACAGCCAATCACAGGCCGCGGTATATGGAATTTCAACTGGGAAGATAATCCGGACAAGCGCATGCAGGACCAATACGGCATTCACCTGAGCGATATCGGTGTTATGGACTTCCTGGTACAGGCAGGGCTTATCGGCATTGTCTGGTTAGCGTACGGGCTTTTCAGGCTCTGGAAGGACATCCTGCTATACCGCAAGCACCTTGTCGCAGCGTGCTATTTTATAATCGGTACATTCGCCATGCCGACCATTGATATGTTTTTCAGAAACGACAGCCTCTTTCTCTTTGCCGTTTTTCTCGGGTTATCATCGAGCATTATCGAGGACGCCAAGACTGATGCCGTCCCGGAAGGACCTGATCCATGGATGTGTCTGTCGTCATAGCCAGCTACAACACCTGCCGGATTCTTAATGAGTGCATCGCCTCGATAAAGAAAGAAACGACCGTCCGTTATGAAGTAATCGTTGTTGACAATGCATCCAGTGACGATTCGTGTCGCATGCTGCGGGAAAAATATCCTGAAGTCCTGCTGATTGAAAACAGTGAAAATGCCGGCTTTGCCAGGGCCAACAATCAGGGGTTTGCCATTGCTCAGGGGAAATATTTCTTCATGCTCAATCCCGATACCGTGATTCTCGATCGGGCCATTGACAAGCTGGTGGATTTCTTGGAACAGAATCCGGATGTGGGGATCTGCGGGCCTCGCAATGTGGGCCGTGGTGGAGAGCTGCAGTACAGCTGCGATCATTTCCCAAGCCTCTGGAATACCCTTTGGGTTTAC
>MGPK01000056.1:7135-16807 GCA_001795535.1 Deltaproteobacteria bacterium GWA2_54_12 | reverse complement strand
GTGAACCGTTACCCGAAGGTAAAAATGTTCAAGAGATCCAGAATGCAGTATTGGGATTATAGTGAGATAAAAGATGTGGAAAGGATCGCCGGCTGTGCCCTCATGATCAGGTCTGACCTGTATATCAGACTTGGCGGACTCGATAACAATTATTTCATGTATTTCGAAGAAACCGATTTCTGTTACAGAGTTATACGTGAAGGATACCGGGTCGTCTACCTTCCGCACGCCGTAATTATTCATTATGGCGGAGAAAGTTCTCAGTCGCAGACGGAGCAACGCGTAATAAACAAAACAATATATTCCTACTATTTGGGTTCACAATATTATTTTTACAGAAAAAACTATGGTTTTTTTTCTGTGGTGACTATTCGCGGTCTTGATTTTGTTTATGGTTTGGCTTTGCTCGCGCGAAATGCCGTTCGCACAGACAGATTGAAGCGAGCTCATAGCCTGGCCAAAGGGAAGGCCCTGTGCGCGAACGCCCTTTGTTTTTAACGGGAAATCATGAAAAGGAATAAATTGATGGCACCAGTGCAGCCGGGAAATACTCTGCCTCCGGTATCTGTAGTGATAATCGGCAGGAATGAGTCAGGCAATGTTAAAGAGTGCATCACGTCGGCGCTGGAGATGGATTATCCGCGGGAGCTGCTGGAGATTATTTATGTTGATACCGGATCCACCGACGGGACACAGGATATTGCCAGAACCGCAGGGGGCAAAGTTGTTGAGGTGTCAAGCCCTGCTCCTTCCGCCGCGCTTGCGCGCAACAGGGGACTGACGGAATCAAATCATCAGATTATTCATTTTGTCGATGGGGACATGACTATCGGGCCGGGTTATTTGAAAAAGGCGGTAACAAGGCTTGCAGGCCCGGATATGGCCTCCGTGATAGGAAGAGTGATAGAGAGGCACGCCGATACCAACTGGATTTCCAGAGTACTGAATATAGATTGGAAGAAAAAGGATGAAGGCTACATCAACGCGCCTGGTGGAGGGGGGACCTTCATAAAGGGCGCCCTTGAGAAGATCGGTGGGTATAACAGCGGCCTGACGGTAGCGGAGGAAATCGACGTCGGGATCAGGCTGAGAGAAGCCGGGTACAAAATATATCTCATAAATGACGTCATGGCGGTGCATGATTACGGCGTAAACACCATCCGGGAATTGGTTATGAGGTTCTACGTGTCCGGCAAGGGGCGGTTCAGAATACTTGTTTGCGATAATGTGCCGCCTGAAATCAGGAAGTGGAGCTGGAACCTGCCGAAGCAGGCGGCGGTGGTTCTACCTGCGATATCGCTATTGCTGTTTTCAGGATACGCATATGTAATTATAGCCGTGCTGCTGTCATACCCGGTTGTATATCTGGCGATAGCTCTCGTCTCGAGCTGGAAATATATCATAACGCGGAAACTTGGCCTGGACGCCTTTCTGTACTCATATACCTTTTGCATTATGAAACCTGTGATTTTGCTCGGTATGATCAGGGAGTCTGTCGCTTATGGCCTGAAGCGGCTGAAATAGGGGATATGCTGTGCTTCATCCGGTTTTGATCCGGCATCATTTATGCGTGCCGGAGTTCCAGATTGACACGAAATAACAAAATTAATGCAATAGATACGGAGGCCACAATGCGTTTGTCCAGCCTGATTTCAATTTCGAACATGTTCATGAACAGGTTCGAAATCAACCGGAAAAGAACGAACCTTTTCTCAAGGCCGCTCCATATCGCACTCGAGCCTACACTGAAGTGCAATTCGGACTGCGTCATGTGCAACCGGAACTTCAGTCGCCATGAGACGAAAAAGGCCGAGTCTTTTCTGAGTTGGGAGACCTTCAACAAAGTGAAGCCGTTATTCAAGTATACCCGCAGCGTGTTATTCGGAGGGTTTGGCGAGGCGTTGCTTCATCCTGAATATATCGCCATGCTGAGGGAGATGAAAAAGGACAGCCGGTTTGTGTTTACGTACACCAACGCGATTTTAATGACGGAAGAAATCGGCAGGGAGCTTGTAGACGCCGGCATGGACAGGATCTGCGTATCCATCGGGGGAGCTACCCGGGAGACCTACAGGAAAATCAGGGGGGTGGACAAGCATGACAGGGTGATGGAGAACCTGAAACTTATCCGCGATTACAAAAAGAAAAAGGGGGTCGCCAAACCGGCCATCTTCCTCGAGGTCGTGGCCATGAACAGCGTCCTTCCGGAACTGGAGGGGCTGATGGAACTTGCCCGCGATCTGGGGGTGGAAACTGTCTCCATGCCAAACATGGTCGCCCAAGGCGAAGAATTGCTGAAGGAGAGCGTCTGGCTGAACGTTGACGGGGCAAAAGCCGCCTTTGCAAAAGCCGCGGAGCGGGCGAAAAAATACGGCATCAATTTCAATCCGCCGAACCTGGAGGTAAATCGCAGATCGAATTGCAGTGCGCTCTTTGATCTTATGGCCGTAAACTGGGACGGCACTGTAATGTCATGCGCCCGCGAGAGGTATGTCATAGGCGACCTGAATACCGGCGCCCCAGAGGATATCTGGAACAGCAAGGGGTTGAGGGGATTAAGAAAGGATTTTTTCGAGAAGGGTCTGGAGCATGTCTGTCCGCAATGCAGTTGCTGGGACAACAATCCTGATAATTTCCTTAATCCCTCTCCTAATTCGCGGGAATACGCGACAAGACTTTAATCAATGGAAAAGAGTGATTTATCGTAACCGTCCATAAAGGTAATAAATGGCTGAACAGGTGAAACGGGTTGCCGTGCTTCTTCCCTCCATGCAAGTCGGAGGCTCGGAAAGACTGGTCCTGGAGGAGCTGTCTTATCTGAAGAATGATCCCCGGTTTATCTTCGAGGTTCATCTGGTCTTCGAGAAAGGGCCGTTTTTCAATGAATTGTCAGTGCTCGGGCTTCCCGTCCGCATCTGGAACGCCCCTCACAAATCCGCGCGCATGCTGGGGGCCTATGTGAATATCATCCGGTATTTGCGTCAGACCCGCTGTGATATCCTGCACAGTCACCTGCTGGATGAAATCGGACCGATTGTTGGAAAGCTGGCGGGTGCCAGAGTTGTGGCAACCGTGCATAGTGATAAACATTACGGGGCAGTAGACAGGTTTGCATTATCAAGAAGTGACCTCGTGTTGGGATGTGGGAAGGAGGTCTTGCGAAATATCTCCCGGTTTATTCCCCGAAGAAAAGTCAGGGTTCTGAGCAATGCAATACATAAACCGGACAATACACGTTTTTGCCGCAAAGATGTGTTAAGGAAATTCGGGATCAGGGAAGAAAGCAAGCTCGTAGTTTCTCTTGGGAGGTTAGCACGGCTGAAGGGTTACGATTTACTTATTGAAGCATTCAGACAGGTTGTGACAGCGGTGCCTGATGCCGTTCTTCTGATCGGTGGAGAAGGAGAGGAAAGGGGCCGCCTCAATACATTGGTCGAATCCGCCGGGATAGGAGAAAGTATCAGGCTCCCCGGAATTGTACGTGAAGCACATGAAGTTATTGCGTCATGCGATCTGTATGTCAATTCATCCAGATGGGAGGGCTTGCCCATGACGCTTCTGGAAGCTATTGCACATGGCAGGCCGATGGTTGCAACGGATGTCGGCGGAAATTCGGAGGTGGTGCGTGACGGCGTCACCGGCATTCTGGTCCCTCCGGAAGATCCTGAAAGACTTGCCTGCGCCATCATCAGGATACTGAAAGATGATGACCTCCGGGAAAAAGCCGGCTATGAAGCATCAGTTCTCTTCAACAGCGACTACACCATCAACAGGCATTGTGAAGCATTGGCAGGTTATTACCATCAGGTTGTGCTGAGCCGGCAGCCGGAGTATTGCAGCGTTGATATGTTCTGAGCGGCTCTCAAATGTTAAGGGGTATGCAAGGAGGCGCTTTGCCTAACGAATGTATGGTTGAAGCAAAGAGGCGGGAGAGCGAGACGTCCGAAAACTATTATCATTACAGCCGGCAGGAGATGCTCCGTTTTGTTCCTCCGGGGATTTCGACGATCCTGGATATTGGATGCGGCGCCGGTGAATTCGGCCAGATGCTGAAAACTGAGAGAAAAGCGGAAGTCTGGGGAATTGAACTCCTGCCGGACGTGGCGCGCAAGGCTGCCGATAAACTCGATAGGATATTTGCCGGCAATATCGAGACCGATGAGATATCTCTGCCAGATGGGTATTTTGACAGCATCATATTCAATGACGTGTTGGAGCATCTGGTTGATCCGTGGCGGGTATTGAGCAGGCTCCGGCCAAAGCTCCGGGAAAACGGCGTGATCGTCGCCTCGATCCCCAATATGCGGTACTTTCAGATTTTGAAGGAATTAATTCTGCATAAACAATGGGAATATAAGAATCAGGGGGTGCTTGACAGGACCCATCTGCGGTTCTTCACCGTGAATGGCGTCAGGAACCTGTTCGAGACAAGCGGTTACAGGGTAGTTAACCTGGAAGGGATCGATCAAGATGATTTTTCATGGAAGTTCAGACTGCTGAACAGGATATTACTTAATCGTCTCGATGACACGCGCTACGGAAAATTTGCATGCGTGGCCCGGGTAAATGTTTGATATATGAAAATCATTGTCGTCAACCGGAATTATTTTGTAACGGGCGGCCCTGAAAAATACATGTTTACCCTTATAGAGAACATGCCGCACCACCAGTTTATTCCGTTCTGCGTGGCGTTCGGACAGAACCGCGAAACACCTTACAGCAAGTACTTCGTTGCTCCTCCGGCGGGTTCCGGAAGTGTTTACTTCAATGAATTCAGGATGTCCGCTGTTCAGAAGGTTACATATGCCTGCAATTCGATCTATAACATGAAGGCCAGACGAAATCTTGAGCGCCTCATAATTGATGAGAGGCCCGATCTGGCCCTGTTTCTGAATGCAGTATATTTCAGCGACAGCATAATTGACGCCTGCCGTGCGCATAACCTTCCGATCATATGGCGCCAGTCGGATTATAACAGGGTGTGCGCCAATTACCTGCTCTATCGTGATGGGAGTGTCTGTGAAGAATGCCTGGAGTACGGGCTGTCCAGGGCGATCCGCAACAGGTGCGGCGGGTATCAGCGTTCCATGGCCGGGGCGGTCATCAAGACAACCGGCATGTGGCTGTCACGCCTGCGCAAGCTCCATGATCATGTTGATTGTTTTGTCACTCCATCTGCTTTTACACGGGAGAAAATGATCAAGGGAGGGTTCAGCCCGCATAAAGTCGTGCACATCCCGACAATGATAAAGGTGCCGGAATATCCGCCGGAACCTCTGCCGGCTTCACCCGAAATCCTGTTTGTCGGCCGCCTCAGTCACGAAAAGGGTGTTGCTACGCTGCTTGAGGCGTTTAGACTGTTAAAGAACGAAGACGCCCGTCTTTCCATTGTTGGGGATGATAGTTCATCCTTTGCACGGCAACTGAAAGCGAGCATTCATGATACCCTGAGAAATCGAGTCACTTTCCACGGGTTCCAGCAACAGGAGCAGATCAAGCGGTCTTTTGAACGCGCATCCTGCTTTGTGGCCCCTTCAGTCTGGTATGACAACCAGCCCAATTCGGTTCTGGAAGGGATGTCCCATGCCCGGCCGGCAGTTGTCTCGGATTTGGGAAGCATGAGGGAAATGGTCGTGGACGGAGAGACGGGGTATCGCTTCGAGGCAGGCAGTGCCCCGGACCTTGCCGCAAAACTGGACGATCTTCTCAGTAATCCACAGAAGGCCCGGGAAATGGGACTGCGGGCCAGGGAATATGTTCTGAACAATCACTCACTTCAAAAGCATCTCTGCTCGCTGGAGGCATTGTTCCAGCGTTGTCTCGACCGGAGAAGATCAGATGCTCCGGAAGGTTCTCAATTGCATGATGAGGATTGCAGGGTTTTTGGCAAATAGTGCCCGCAATAACAGGAGTCTTTGTCCGCCACGGCGTGCGTTTACGCTTGTACTGGCTGTATCCGTTCTGTTGTCGGCAGCCTCTCCCCTGTTGACATTGGAAAAGGCGCGGGCTGCGCGTGATAGTTCAGAAGGGCAACTGCCAACTTTGGAGTTGCGTGTTGATCCGCGTAACCATGCGCGGGTTTTCTGCAACGGCGTTAAGTTGCTGGTAAGCATAGGCGGTTTTTTCGAGTTTTACGAACGAAGCCTGACTGGAGGGCGAAAGCGTATTCTCTCGGGCCCATGGGGAGGCAGTCTGCGGGAGAATTCCCCAGGCACGCATTCCCTGATCGGCAATGACCCGGCCTCCGGCGCTGAATACACCATCGTTTTCAGACAGACGGATGCCCGGACCATCGAGTTTCTCATGACGTTCAAGACCCCTTCCCGGCCCTCAAACCTCGATATTGATATAGTGAAGCTTTCCAGCGACTTTTTTAAGGGTGGAACCCTTGATGCGAGTCCAGCCGCACTGAATGACGCTAAAGGCGTCCCGGTCGAGCCACGATCACTTGCCGCCCGCATGCTCCTTGCCGGCAAGAACCAGGTTCTTGTGAGAGGGTCGTTGTGCGACGTTGAAATAGAGGAGATGACAGATATGAATTCAATGTATGCGGCAGACGGCCGGAACATTCCCTGGGATAAATTCAGAAGTATCATCATTGGTGCTGAATATTCGAATCTTTCTCCCGGCAAGCATTACTCTTTCAAATATTCCATACGGTGTTTGCCGCCTTCACTGACCGAAATGACTCAAGAGGCAAGGGTCTCCTCCCGCCAGACCGTCGAGTTCAACGAATGGTCATTCTTCAGTATTCCCCCTAAGGAGGAGAGCGCAAAAGAAGGATTTTACCAGCTCCAAAAGGATGATCACATTTACGGATCTCCATCCGGGACAGCTGAAGCTGTTCTGGCTAAGGAGATTGCGAAGTTGACCTCGATGCATCTTGACGTGAAACCACCTGGATTGGCAGCGCCGGGCAGGGGACTGATTATTGAGAGAATTCCTGCGGGGGCGCGCCCCGATATGCCACCGGAAGGTTTCGAGATTGTCGTCTCTCCGGACAAGGTGATTGTACGAGGCGCCGATGAGAGGGGCTGCCTCTACGGGGTTTACGCCTTGCTGGGGCGTCTTGAGCAGAAAGCCGGTGCATGGGAAATAAATAGCGGTCTGATAAAGGATTGGCCCGATCTTTCTCTTCGTGGGGGATGCCTGGAAATTCTGTCACCGGTGATACGTGACGTCGGGGTCATGAAGCGATATCTGGACGCCTTCTCCAGGGCGAGGAGCAATGTCGTCATTTTCCTTCATACTCCACAACAGATACGTTCATGGAGGAGGGATGTGGATGACGGCAACTGGACAAAGAAGCAGATGGCCGAAATTGCCCGGTATGCCCGCTCGCTGCATATGGATGTCTGGGGGGGGGTGGGTTCCGGTTTCAATCGAGCGGAATTCCTGGAAATGGATATCCATCAGGGGTCCAATTTCTACAATCCGTTCATTGAGAAGAACTATCAGTTCCTGTTCTCACTGTATGAAGAAATACTGAAAACCTACGAGCCTGCAACACTGTTGATCAGCCATGATGAGATACAGGGATTGTCGGTGTACGCTGCGGAATCGGGGAAAACCACGGCGGAAATTCTTGCCATGGATATCAGGCAGATTCATGATTGGCTGAACCGACGCAATGTGCGGACGGCCATGTGGGGAGACATGCTGCTTGACCACGACCGATGGGAAGCGGAGGTCGGGTCGGCAAACAGCCAGAATCTATTTTTCAGGTCAGGGGCTACCCATCTTGCGCTGCAACAGATACCCATGGATGTCCTTATACTCGACTGGCATTATGATGAGAAAAAGAGCTACGACAGCATCGGGCATTTTCGCCGGAACGGATTTCGCGTCGTGGGGGTTCCCTGGCACGAACCGAAGGTTGCCCGGAACATGGCTGGAAGCGTTAAACATTCCGGAGGGCAAGGGATTATAGCGGCGGACTGGGGTTTCTGGAGGACCATGTCTCCGGCAGCGACAACTTTGTATGCTCCCCTTTGCGGCTGGTCGGTTCAGTGCCGAATCGGGGATGGGAATAGCGATGTCGTAGCATTCGCGAAAACGGTGAGAGATCCCGTATATGCGGGCAACTCGCTTAAACAGATCCCGGTAAGCCTGCATGAATCAAGCAACAGACCGATACGGGACTTATCCGGTGGCAACAATAAAGCCCTTTTCGGTGTCGGTCCGGTCCTTGACCTGCGGGGATTTCAGCCGGGCAAGCAGATTCTGGGCGGCATCCTCTTCGATGTGCTGCCGGATGATGGAGGCCGGCGGAACAACAGTGTTGTTGTGTCGAATACCGGTAGTTACCTTACCGGTGAGCCGAAAGAGAAAACCCTTTTCACGGGAAATGAAGCGGTACGACAAATTGCATTTCTGCACACCAGCTTTGTCGAAGAACCTAATGCGAGGGTCCGCAAGCTTGGGTGGTATCTGGTCGAATACGACGATGGTGGTTTGGAAGCAGTTGACCTCCTCGAGAACTGGAACATAACTGATATCCGTTCCAGCGAAGGCTTAAGACATAATGACTGGACGTTCCTTCGGAGCCCCGAAGTTCTTATCGGAGCAAAGCAGGTCTGGACGGGCAGTTCCGCAAGCGGCGTACCGCTCAATCTGCAACTTTTTGTCTGGACCAACCCCTACCCTGGAAAAAGGATCAACAGTATCAAACTGATAGCGGCAGATGAGCCTGAAGGGACGAAGCTGGCTCTTTTGGGGTTGACGTTTTTACATGAGTAGGAACTGTAGACGGGAAAAGCTGCGATGAATGTTTACCGGAATACTCTGGAGAAGACATGCGCATAGCCTATATTGCCGTTAAGGGAATGCCTGTCGGAGGCGGGATAGAAAAGGTAACGGAAGAAATAGGCTCCCGTCTGGTTGCAAAAGGTCATGAGGTCGTTGTCTATTCCAGCCGGGATTATGGAACATCCAACGGTGATTATAAGGGAATGAAGATCAGGACGGTTCCTTCAGTCAATACAAAAATGCTGCACAAACTTTCGATTTGCTATCATGCTACACGTGACGTATTAAGGAATGGAAAAGTAGATTTGGTTCATGTCCATGCTGTCGGGCCTTCCATCTTTTCCATCTTTCCCCGAATGAAGGGAATTCCATCAGTTGTCCAGACACATGGCCTTGAGTGGAAGAGGGATAAATGGGGTTTAATCGGCAAGACATTTCTCAGGCTTTCAGACTACAGTGTTGTTTATTTTCCGAACAAGGCCACGTCTGTCTCCAAAGTGCAGAAACAATACTACCGGGAGAAATTCGGGAGGGAGGTCGTCTATATTCCAAACGGCGTCAGCCCGGTAGAACACCGTTCGCCGGAATGGATTCTTGAACAGGGGATCAAACCGAACCAATATATCTTCTTTGCTGCACGTCTGGTTGAAGAAAAAGGCGCTCATTTCTTAATCGAGGCATTCAGGGAGCTGAATACAAATATGAAGTTAGTCATTGCCGGTGATGCGGCCCATGCAGAAAGATACAAGGTTTATCTGAAAGGTCTGGCAGGCAGCGATCCCAGGATCCTCTTTCCCGGGTTTGTAACTGGGCAGCCTTTGGAAGAACTCTTCAGCAATGCATACCTCTTTTGTTTACCCTCAACTATGGAAGGCCTGCCTGTTGCGCTTCTTGAGGCGATGAATTACGGGAACTGCTGTGTGT
>MGPK01000056.1:0-7066 GCA_001795535.1 Deltaproteobacteria bacterium GWA2_54_12 | reverse complement strand
AATCCGGAGAAAGTAGCGATAAAGAAAAAAGACGCACTGGAGCATGTCCGGCGGGATTATTCATGGGACAGCGTAACGGATCAGATGGAGGCGTTGTATTTCTCCCTGGTGAAGAAAAAAAGAGCAGATACACCCGCTTACGCGGGAATGATTAAATGGAGGTAAAAAATGGATGGAATACTGGCAGTAACCTATAGATGCAACAGCCGGTGCATTATGTGTGATACGTGGCAAGTCCAGGGCGAAAAAACCAGTGAGATAAGGCCGGCTGACCTGGAGACATTGCCTTCCATGATCAGGTTCAATATCACCGGTGGCGAGCCTTTTCTCAGGAATGACCTGAGCGATATCCTGGAGGTCGTCAGGAAGAAGGCAAGACGGGTCGTTATCAGTACCAATGGATTTTTGACAAAGAAGATACTGGAAGTGATGAAGAATTACCCTGATGTGGGAATCCGTATCAGTTTTGATGGCATTGGGGACACCCATGACCGGATAAGAGGGGTCGGTAAGGCCCATCAGCGTGCATTGGAAACCCTGAAGGGGCTGAAAGAACTCGGAATCAAAGATCTCGGTATCGCTGTTACCATATCCGATCAGAACGCCAAAGACCTGGTGCCGCTGTTCAATCTTGCCTGCGAGCACGGCGTTGAACTGGCAACGGCGATACTCCATAACGCATACTACTTCCACAAGGAAGATAATGAAATTCTTGATAAACAATTTGTCGAAGCGGAGATTATGAATCTGATAAGGGAATATTTAGAGTCGGCACATCCTAAAAACTGGTTTCGTGCGTACTTCACCAAGGGGATTATAGATCAGATGTACGGGAAACCGCGGGAATTAAAATGCACCATGGCCACCGACTCCTTTTATATTGACCCGTACGGCAATATCCGGCCCTGCAACGTAATGGACATGCCTTTTGGAAACATAAAGGAAGAGTCTTTTCCGGAAATCTGGAGCAGTCGGGAGGCGGAAAAGGCGCGCCGGTGCGTGGAGTCATGCACAATAAATTGCTGGATGATCGGGAGCGTGGGGCACCTCATGAGGCAGAATTTCTGGGTGCCGCTTTTCTGGATTACCAGGCACAAATGGAGTCGCCGAAGGAGGTTCCTGCGTGAATAAATTGAAATCTCTTATTGTTGATATTCGTACACAGATTGTCATCCTGACGATACTCTTCATTGCAGCCTATTACGTACCTTTTAAATCCATGGTGAATATATGGTGGGGAAATGATGACTATTCCTATGGGTTTCTGATACCTGTTGCCTCGGCATATCTGCTCTGGGAGAAGCGGAAGACATTGGGTGAAATTCCCATTAGGAGCGCCTTGGGGGTTTTACCCATATTGGTTTTTTTCATTCTGATTTCCCTGTACGGAATTCTGGGCTCAAGCGGTAATGTCTCTATGCCTTCCATACCTATATTGTTCATATTATTCACTGGATTCTGTTTCGGCATTGAGTCTGTAAAACGACTGATCCTGCCGCTCGGGTTCCTTTTTTTTATGGTACCTGTGCCGGCGGTTATTGAGAGATATATCGGGCTGTATCTCAAGGCTATGTCATCCAGGCTTGGCGGCGACTTCATCAGTCTTTTCAATATTCCGGTTCATGTAAGCGGTAATGTCATTGATCTTGGAGTGACACAACTTCAGGTAGTGGACGCATGCAGCGGTCTGCGGTATATTTTCCCTCTGTTTGCCCTGGGGATTCTATTTGCATATTTCTTTGAACGAATCGCCTGGAAACGGCTATTCTGTGTTCTTGTGACCATTCCTTTGGGGATTCTTCTCAATGCCTTGAGAATCGGTGTTACCGGAATTCTCACAGAAATGTTTGGTCCCAAAGTTTCCGAGGGTTTCTTTCATGATTTTTCGGGATGGGTTCTGTTCGTAGTCGCTTTTATCATGCTCTTTTTAATCAGCCGGTTTCTCGCGGTCTTTTCACCACAGGCAATGGTAAGCAAAGAGTCAAATGTGCCACAGCGGGGCCATGACCCGACATTGGCTGTTGAGGGTAAGAATACGACAGGGGCATTCTTGTTCTCTGTTGCAATTCTCTCTTTTGTTGCAGTTCTGAGTCTGAGTACCAGTACCCTGCCGGCCGTGACGATCGATGGTGGCATACAGGGTTTTCCAATGCTAATAGGGGAATGGAAGGGGACCCCTGAGATAGTTGATCCGGTCATCATCAGGGAGTCCGGCGCAGAGGAGGCATTCAGCGGATATTATATCAATGGATCCGGCAGTGAAATGTCACTGTATATGGGTTACCGGAGTACTGCGTTTCTTTCCAACGAGAATTTCTTTCACAGTCCCACTGTTTGCATTCCATCGTCCGGGTGGGTTCAGCGGGAAGTGAAGAGACGAACCATAACAAATGTTCTGTATTTCGATAACCTGGATGTGACAGAGATGGTCATCGAAAAGGAGGGGAAAAGGCAGCTCGTCTATTTCTGGTTTCAGACAAAGGACAAGGCGACGCATGACAAGAACATCAACCGCTTCCATCTATCCCTCCATGCCATACGCAGGGACAACACCCACGACCTTTTCATACGTCCAATAGCACCGGTTGATTCGGCTGAAAAGATAGAGGATGCAGAAATACGCATGGATGGGTTTGTGAGGGAGATGATGCCTGTCCTGCTTCATTTTCTGAAAGAAAAACAGGTTAGGCAGACAGGGAGTGAATTTTAACAGTCATGCTTTATCTCTCAACAATACTGCTTTCGGCATTCATCACGGTCAGTCTGATCCCCGTCATGACGGGACTTGCCACCAGGTTCCAATTGGTTGATTTACCCAGCCAGCGTAAGGTTCACACCTTGCCCGTACCCAGGATCGGCGGTTTAGCAATCGCCATTGGCGTCATTATCCCAATCGTCATCTGGGCAAGAGGAGACGATTTTGCAAAAGCCTACATTGCAGGAGCAGGAACCCTGGTGATCTTCGGTCTACTGGACGACATGAAAGGGCTTGGGTATATGATGAAATTTACGGGACAGGTTTTTGCTGCCCTGGTTGCTGTTTTGTACGGTGGTGTCAGGATCAATTCTCTCGGGACATTGTTGCCGGGAGCGGTGCAATTGCCCGACTGGTTTGCTATATCTCTCTCTGTTATAGCAGTTGTTGGTGTCACTAACGCTATCAACCTCGCCGATGGTCTTGACGGCCTTGCAGGCGGCATTTCCCTTCTCGGTTTCTGCTGTATCGGTTATCTTGCCTATCTGGCGGGGAATGACGGCGTTATCATACTTTCACTATCTCTGGCCGGGGCGATATTTGGATTTCTTCGGTATAATACCCACCCGGCCAGCCTCTTTATGGGTGACGCGGGGAGTCAGCTTCTGGGTTTTTCGGCGGTTGTGCTTGCTATCAAGATCACCCAGGGCGACACTCCGTTAAGTCCGGTCTTACCGCTGATCATCCTTGGATTTCCGGTCCTTGACACACTGACCGTTATGGTGGAGCGGATTAGAGAGGGACGCTCTCCCTTCTCTCCTGATAAGAACCACTTTCACCACCGCCTCATGCGTCTTGGATTATATCATACCGAGGCGGTGTTCACGATCTATGTTATCCAGGCGATAATGATCGTTGTCGCCATTCTCTTTAAGTATTACACGGATTGGGCGCTTATGATTTTTTATATGGTCTTTTCCGCCCTTATCATCAGTGCCTTTGTCGTTGCAGACCGGACTGGTTTTCAGTTCAAACGTTACCCGCTGATAGATTATGTCGTCAAGGGCAGGTTAAGGAGAATCAAGGATGACAACTGGATCATCAGCATATCCTTCTCCATATCAAAGATAATCATCCCGCTCGCCCTCCTGGTTTCCTGTCTCCTTCCGGCAAATGTCCCCGGATATGTCTCCGTCATTGTCTTTTGCTTCATCTTGTTCATCCTGACGGTCTGGAGGTTTCTAAAAGACCAGATAGGTTTTTGGCTTAGGTTTGTGCTTTATCTGACCGTCCCCCTTGTCCTCTACCTCATTGAGGAGGGAAGGGCGGCCTGGATCAGTCCAAAAATGCTAACCCTCTACCACCTCTCCTTTGGCATAGTTGCCTTCTTTGTTCTCCTTACGGTGAAGTTTTCCAGAAGAACGAAAGGTTTCCAGATGACTACCATGGACTTTCTGATTATCTTCATCGCTGTCATTGTTCCCAATCTGCCGGATCAGTCGATCCAGAGTCTTCAAATGGGACTTTTGGCGGTGGAAATCATCGTTCTGTTATTCAGTTATGAAGTCCTGATCAAAGAGCTCCGGGGAAGGTTTGATTCCCTGACGGCCTCCACACTGGTAGCCTTGATACTGACTGGTATAAGGGGTATTACGGGATTTTGAAATTAATCAATTAATGAGGAGGGAATATGATATTCAGGAAACACAGGATGTTCATAGGAATCGTGATGGTACTGACCGTTGCGATTTTAGCGGCCTGTAGCGGGCCGGAAGTAAAGAAGGTTAAATTTTATAATAAAGGCACTGCGCTGTATGAAAAAGGAGATTATGTAAAAGCCAGACTGGAGTTCAAAAACGCCATTCAGATAGATCCTAAATATGCGGATGCCTACTATATGATTGGAATGGTCGCCCTGAAGACTCAGGACTATAACGGCGCCTACGGCAGCTTCTCCAAAACCGTTGAACTCTCACCCCGGCATTGGGATGCCCAGCTCCAGTTGGGCAGGTTTCTGTTAGGAGCAGGTAAGGTAGATGAGGCAATTGATAAGGTGGAACTCGTATTAAAAGCTGAGGCGAAAAACGAGGATGCTCTCATCCTGAAGGGGGCCGTCCTGCTGAAGAAGAAAGATAACGACGGTGCGCGTCGTTTTCTGGAATCTGTTATTGGCCGGGACGTCCGTAAACCCGATGCTTACTTGTTTCTGACTTCTATTTATACTCAAAGGGAAGATACGCAGAGCGCCGAGAAAACCCTGCGCGAAGGAATCATGGCCAATGAGAAGTCGGTATCTCTCCATCTCGCCCTTGCTGACCTTTATCTGAAGAAGAAAAGGACGGATGAGGCAGTGGGCCTCATGAAAAAGATTGTTGAGATAGAGCCTGATGTAACTGAACATCGCCTGGTTCTGGCCGCGATTTACTGGGAGTTGGGTAATGAGCAAGAGGCGGCAGAGGTTCTGCGGGTATTATTATCGGCCGACACTAAAAAGGAGGAACGATGGCTTAAGGTGGCAGATTTCTATAGCTCAAGAAACAGACCAACCGACGCCGAGCAGCAGTTGAAGGAAGGGATACGCCGGAATGAAAAGAGCTTCCAAATCCGTTTTGCCCTGAGCAATCTCTATCTTGGTACAAACCGTCCTGACCAGGCTGTTTCTATACTGCAGCAATGTCTGGAATTGGAAAAGGATCCGGCGAATCCGAATATCCTCCATACGAGGAATTCCCTTGCACAATTCTATATTGCGCGTCAGGAAATCGACAAAGCGCAACACTTTGTTGATGAGGTGCTTAAGGAAAGTCCAAAGAATGTGGATGCCAATTACATCAGGGGAATTATCCATCTTGGAAAGCAGGAAGGTACGCAGGCTGTTTCATCATTCCGGACGGTTGTCAGCGAAAGGCAGCAATTCATTCCGGGTTACATCGGCCTTGCTGATGCCCATGCCATGAATAAGGAGGCGAACCTTGCCTTTGATACCCTCCGGAAAGCATTGAAAATTGTACCGGACTCAAGAGACGTGATCCGGGCTATGGGCAGTCTCTATGCCGCGCAGAAAGATTTCAGGAATGCCGAATCCCAGTATCGCAGGATTCTTGATGCCAATCCAAAAGACCTGGAAGTCAGGGCAGACCTGGGAGATCTTATGTTGAGAGCTGTCGACTTCAAACGGGCAGAAGGAGAGTACGCGGATATTAAGAGGCGGGCGCCCGATCATCCACTTGGTTACGTTAAGCTGAGCGCCTGTTACATGGCGCAACAAAAACCGGACAGAGCCATAGCTGAACTCGAAAAAGTCCTGCGGCAACATCCGGATTTATGGAGTCCCATGAACGACCTGGCGTATCTCCTTGGCGATTACGGCCGGGGGGGGAAAGACCTTGACAGGGCACTACTCCTCGTTCAGAAAGCCAGGTCCCTGAGTCCTGAGAATCCTGCCATATTAGATACCCTCGGTTGGGTTTATTACCGAAGAGGCGAAGTCAATCAGGCTATTGAGTGGCTGGATAAGGCACATGCAGGAAATGCCGTAAGTCCCGTCATCAATTTCCACCTTGGAATGGCCTATAACAAGACCGGCAATTCTGAAAAAGCCAGGGAACATCTCCGGATAGCTCTGGCTTCCAAAGGCAGTTTCCCTGGGAAGGACGAGGCAGAGAAAACCATGGCCAGGATCCCTTAGGATTTGTAAAATAATAACATGACTATTTGTGTGTAACGTGTTACTATTGCTGCATGGATATTAAAGCGGCAATCAGAGATCGTTATCAGAGTCTCGAATGGACGTTGGATGAGCGGCTTAGGCGACTATATGCTGCAGCCGAGGCAAAAGCGCTTGGGCATGGTGGCGTGGCACTCGTATGGGAAGCTACCGGAGTGGCACGAGGCTCGATACAGCGAGGGCTGAAGGAGCTTGCCCATCAAGCAGAAGCCACTGAAGTTAGTTCTCGTCGAATACGCCGTGCGGGTGGCGGGAGAAAAGCATCTGTCAAAGATGATACGAAATTGCTGACAGCGTTGGAGAGTTTGGTAGAACCGGTCACACGTGGTGATCCCGAGTCCCCGTTACGCTGGACCTGTAAGAGCCTGCGGCAGTTGGAATCTGAGTTGTACGCACAGGGGTATGTTGTCAGCCACACCTCTATAGGCGGTCTACTAAAAAAGTTGGGATATAGCCTTCAAGGCAACCGTAAGACGCTGGAAGGAACTGACCACCCTGATCGCAACGCACAGTTTGAATTTATTAATGCTCTGGCGGAAGAGGCGATGCATAATGGGCAGCCGGTAATTTCGGTTGACACCAAGAAGAAAGAGTTAGTCGGCCAGTACAAAAACGGTGGGAAAGAATGGCGACCACAGGGGGAG
>MGPK01000055.1:16806-36212 GCA_001795535.1 Deltaproteobacteria bacterium GWA2_54_12 | reverse complement strand
GCCCGAGCAGTCCAACAGGCCCGAGCAGTCCAACAGGCCCGAGCAGTCCAACAGGCCCGAGCAGTCCAACAGGCCCGAGTCTGCCAATAAGCCAGAGCAAGTAAGCAAGCCTGAACAGGCAAACAATACACCTGAAGAGACGAGGCAAGGGGACTAAAGGGGAATGCCTAAGGAGAAGAACACCTTTTACATAACAACGCCCATTTATTATGTCAACGATGTGCCGCACATAGGGCACGCTTACACGACGATAGCCGCCGATTTTCTCGCGCGGTTCGCCAGGCTCAAGGGCCTCGACACCTTTTTCCTCACCGGCACCGACGAGCACGGCCAGAAGGTCGAGAAGGCCGCCTCCGCTTCGGGGCTGAGTCCACAGGAGTTCGTTAACAATGTGGGCAGCCAATTTTCCACGCTCTGGCAACGTCTCGATGTTTCAAACGACGATTTCATCCGGACTACCGAGGACAGGCACAAGAAGGCCGTGACCGCCCTGTGGAATACCGTCCTTGAAAAAGGCGACATCTATCTTGGCGAATATGAAGACTGGTACTGCACTCCGTGCGAGAGCTTCTGGACGGAAAAGCAGCTCGCGGCCTCCAAATGCCCTGATTGCGGAAGGCCGGTGGAGAAGCTCAAGGAGCCGAGCTATTTTTTCAGGCTCTCGAAGTTCGGTCAGCCCCTTCTTGAACATATCGAGAAAAACCCAGGTTTCATAAAACCCGACTACAGGCGCAACGAAATCGTGAGCTTTCTGAAAGAAGGGCTGCGCGACTTGTCTGTGAGCCGCACCTCGTTTTCATGGGGCATACCAGTACCGGGAAATGAAAAGCATGTCATGTATGTCTGGTTCGACGCGCTCACGAACTACCTTACCGCCGCAGGGTATCCGGATAATGCCAATCGTTTAGAGAAATACTGGCCCGCCGACATCCATATAATCGGAAAAGACATCCTGAGGTTCCACGCTGTCTACTGGCCCGCGTTCCTCATGGCAGCCGGTCTCCCGCTGCCAAAGCAGGTATTCGCCCACGGCTGGTGGACGATAGACGGCCAGAAGATGAGCAAGTCAAAGGGCAATGTCGTGGACCCCGGCGCGATCGTTGAAAAGTACGGGGTGGACGCGTTCAGGTACTTCCTCCTTCGTGAAGTGCCTTTCGGCCTTGACGGAGATTTCTCTGAGAAGGCGCTCATGGGCCGGATAAACGCAGACCTTGCCAACGACATCGGCAACCTGCTTTCGAGGTCGGTCACGATGATAGAAAAGTACAGGGACGGGGTTATCCCCTCTTACGAGCCTTCCGCTGAAAGGGAAGAGCTCGAAGGCAGGGTCAGGTTCCTTTTGACCGAGCTTCCGGGACAGTTCGAAAAATCGATAGGCGAGCTGAATTTCCACGAGGCCCTTTCAAAGGTCTGGGCCGTAGTGAAGGAGCTTAACGGCTATGTTGACAAGACTGCGCCGTGGAAGGAAAAGGACGACGCTGTCCTTTCGACCGTGCTCTCAACCCTTGCCGAGGGCTTGAGGATCCTGGCGGTATACGCCTGGCCCGTGATGCCCTCTTCGTCGCAGAAGATATGGGAAAGCCTCGGGCTTGAAAAAAACATAGGGGAAGCGAGCTTCGAGGCGGCGACCATCTGGGGCAATACGCTTTCAGGGTCGAAGGTCAAAAAGATGCCCCCGCTTTTCCCTAGGCTCCAGTAATTAAAAACAATAGGCGAGGGCTGCTCTTCAGCAGTCCCCTTTTTTATTTCGGAAGGACGGTAATGGAAAAAGCGCTCTTCATGGACACCCACGCACACCTGGACGACAAGAGGTTCTCCGAAGACCTTGACGCCGTAGTTGCGAGGGCAATCGATGCGGGCCTCAAGTCGATAATCACGGTCGGCTGCTGGAAAAAAGAAAATGGCTTCGCCCCTGTGCTCGAAGTCCTGAAAAAATACGACTTCCTCTGGCTCGCGCTCGGCGTGCATCCGCATGAGGCAAAAGACGCGGTAGAATCCGGCCCCTGGGACGAGATAAAAAGGCTTGCCAATGAAAAAAGGGCCGATGGAAAAGGAAGGCTCGTTGCAATAGGCGAGACCGGCCTCGATTACCATTACGACCATTCTCCAAGGGAAGCTCAGAAAAAGGTCTTCGCCCGTCAGATAGAACTCGCGAGAGAATTAAATCTGCCGCTCATCGTCCATTCACGGGAAGCCGACAAGGATACGATGGAAATACTCAAAGCGGAAGGCGCGGCCGATGTCGGCGGCGTTTTTCACTGTTTTTCAGGGACAAAGGAAATCGCGAAACAGGCCCTCGACATGGGTTTTTACCTGTCTTTCACCGGGGTCGTAACATTCCCCAAGGCCGACGCCATCAAAGAAGTTGTAAAATATGTTCCCATAGAAAAGATGCTGATAGAAACCGACTGCCCGTACCTGGCCCCGGCCCCGCACAGGGGCAGCAGGAACGAGCCTTCGTTCGTGGTCGAGACGGCCAAAGAGATAGCGAAGATAAAGGGGCTCACCATAGATGATGTGGGCCGTATAACGACCCTCAACGCCGAAGAGCTCTTTGGCCTGCGTAACTCGGAAGACAAGGCACAGATAGCCTATCCCATAAGAAAATCGCTTTACCTCAACATAACCAACAGGTGTTCGAACCAATGCTCATTTTGCGCGAAGTTCTCCTCTTATACCGTGAAGGGCCATTATCTGCGCCTCAGACAGGAGCCTGCCTTCGCCGACATCATAGCCGCCATAGGCCCTGATCCGGAAACGAAGTACGATGAAATCGTATTCTGCGGCTTCGGAGAGCCGCTCATAAGGCTCGATGTCGTAAAACAGGTCGGCATGCACCTCAAAAGAAGGGGCTGCAGGATAAGGATAGACACCGACGGGCTCGCCAACCTCGTCCACGGCAGGAATGTGCTGCCTGAGCTGATGTTCGTCGACACCATCTCAGTGAGCCTCAACGCTCCGGATTCGGCCACATACCAGAAACTCATAAAGACCCCGTTTGGTGACGATGCTTACCCGGCGATACTTTATTTCCTCCGGCAGGCAAAGAAGTTCATCCCCAAGGTAATAGCTTCGGCGGTCGCCGTACCGGGACTCGACATCGAGGCGTGCAGAAAAGTCGCCGAAGACGATATCGGGGTCAAATTCAGGGTAAGGGAATACAACACGGTCGGTTAGCCGTATAGATGAAGTCTATTAAAGACAGGTCAAGCTTACTTCTGATACTCCTGCCCATCTGGCTTGTGGCGGTTTTTGGCGTTTTCAAGGCCGAATGGGTCTCGCTCAATTTTCTTCCTACAGTCATGTTCAACGCCGCTGAAAAAGACGCGGTGACTTCCAGGCCCATAGACAGGCTCGCCCTGAAAGCCGAAAGCCTTATCCCGCCCGGGTCAAAGGTCTTTTTCTTTGACCCGTATCCCTGGGACAGCCCGCAGGGCGGCTTCTACGCCGGACGGCTCAGATACCAGCTCTATCAGAGGGAGATGAAGGTCATAAGCCCGGCCGACGAGTTCGATTACAGGTCAATGGGGCCGGGGGATTTTGCCGCGTTCATCTGGCCTGATGGAATTCAGCCGATTGAAAAAGACCTGGCCGCGCTTGCCGGTATGGAAGAGCTCTACAGCCAGGTTGACGCCAGGGGGAGACAATCGGTTTACAGGGTCGTGGGGGCTGGAAGATGACGCTTTTGAAGCTAATCCCCGGCGCGCTCCTTTTTTTCCTCGCGGGCCATATCGTCCTGAAGATAGCTGACAGGAGGGTTGAAGCCTCTTTTGGCCCGGTGTCGTACGCAGGGGCTTCTTTCATGCTCGGGCTCGGGGCGGTAAGCCTCCAGATGTTCTTCTATTCCCTTGCCTCTATCCCTTTCAGCGCCTTGCTCATCTCAGGGCCGTGGGTCGCGCTCGGGGCCGCCATGCTTTTTCTCCCGGCATTCAAAAGAACCGCCTTCAGGACGGACGGGCAGAAGATGGGCTGGGCAGGCAGAGTCCTTTTTGCCGTTATCCTTTCACAGGTATTGTATTCCTTTGCCTACGGCCTCATTATGCCACTTAGCGGCTGGGACGCATGGTTCATATGGTTCGTGAAGGCCAGGGCCTTTTTCCTCGACGGGTCGGTCAATGCGGCCTTTCTCACCGACCCTGCCTATGTCCAGGACCACCCTGACTATCCGTTGCTCGTGCCTCTGGCCGTTTCATGGATATACACGGCAATAGGCTCTGCCCAGGAAGAGGCCGGAAAGATCATCTATCCGCTGCAGTTCGCGGCCCTTTTATCAATATTTCATTACGGGGTGAGAAGGCTGACGGGCAGCAGGACTACGGGCCTTCTTTTTACGGCGCTCCTTTCAGTGACTCCGCTCGTGCTTGTCCATGGGGCTGGCTTTCCGGTTCAGATAGACCCTGCTTACACAGGGAAGGATTTCACCGGCTACGCTGACCTCACGCTCTCTGCCTACTTCCTTGGCGCGGCGATTTTCATCCTGCTGTACGCGCGGGAGGGAAGGAGCCCGTTCGCGTACATAGCCACCCTTATGCTTGCCATGGGCGCGTGGACAAAGAACGAGGGGCTCACCTTCGCGCTTCTCGGCTTTCTCATCCTCGCTGTCTCGGCCCTCTTGAAACAAGGGAAGGGGAGGGACTTCAGGACGCTTGGCCTGGCCCTTATTCCGCTTGTGTTGTTCATTTTACCGTGGTCGGTCTACAAGGCAGTTCTCGGAGTCGGCAGCGAGTATGTCCAGAGCCTGGGGCCGGGAGTGTTCTTCTCGAACCTCACCAGGCTCGGCCAGATAATCCCGTACGCGGCCGGGTTCATGTTCTTGAAGCCGGGAGTCATGGGGCTTGTCTGGTGGGCTTACGCGGCCTCTGCCGTGTTGAGCTTCAGAGGAATCATAAGCGCGAAGACTCTTGTGCTCCATTGCCTCATACTCGGTCAGCTCGGCATATATACTTTTGTGTACATCATAACTCCGGTTGATTTAAAATGGCACCTTGGCACCTCCCTTGACAGGCTCGTCCTGCACCTCATTCCATTGGGGATGCTCGCGGCGGCCGTACACCTTTCTATGACAGCGGGCTCTTCAAGCCCTGAGGACAGGCGATGAACAGGAAAAACGCGCTTGCGGCATTCGCATTCTTTTTCTTTTTCTGGTTCGGCGTGCTTTACCTTTCAGGCACCTTTACGGCCGGGTTTCACTTCACGGACGACCACCAGATAATAGGCTTTTCCAGGAGCATCGACAGCGCTAGCTTCGTTGACCAGGCCGTCGATTACATAAGCGGGGACATAAGCAGCAAGGGCAGGTTCTTCCCGCTGTACGACATACACAGGCTTGTGGAGGTCAAGCTGTTCGGGGCAGACTTTTTCATATGGGCCGTCTACGGCTGGCTCCTTGCCACGGCCGCTTCCGCGTGTTTCGCGTTTTTCCTGCTCATGACCGGTTTTTCGCTTGCCGAAGCGCTCCTTTTTCCGCTCATGCTCTTTTTGGGCTTTCAGGCGGGCGTGTGGTGGAGGTTCGGCACAGCCGAGACAATAGGCATGCCGCTCCTGTCCTTCATGCTCGTAGTCTCGGCCATTGCCGCCAGGAGGCCGGGCGTCGTCCTCGACGCGGTCTTTGTCGTGCTTGGCGTCATGCTGATGCTCTCGAAAGAGGCGTTCATCCTCTTTGTCCCGGCGGTCGTCTTCCTGCGGATATGGACGCATCAGATGATAAACGACGCAGGTTGGGCCAAGGCCGCCCTGAGCTCGCTCGTCCCCGGGCTCGTGTTGCTCGCCCTGGCTGGAGCCGAAATTATTTTCATAAAGTTCTTCGTTGGCATGACAGGCATGGGCTACGCCGGGTATGAGGGGTTCAGCGTGGGGCCATTCATATCCGCGCTCGTCAATTACCTGTACGCCTCTCACGCGTGGCTTGTGCCTGTGGGGCTCGTCCTGTTCATGGCTGAAAAGCCTGGCTCCAGGGGCTACAGAGCGCTTTTGCCCGTCTTCCTGTTTTTTTGTCTTGCCCTGTTTCCGCAGGCTTTGCTGCACGCCAAGTCAGGCGTGAGCGAAAGGTATCTGCTGCCTGGCATTTTCGGCCCTGTTTTCACGGTTGTCATGCTCATGCGCCTCATGAGGGAGAACGGCAGGCCTGAAGGCCGGGCCTCTTTCTGGCGCGTTCTGGCATTCTGGGCCGCTGCCGCGATCATCGTGTTCCTGAGCTCGTACATGGTGGCGAGCCCCAAATTCCTGATAACCTTCACGCTTGAGAACTTGAAGCTCCTTTCGGAAGTCGAGCAGGTGCCTGCTTTTTCCTACGCCGCCGCCTGGATCCACAAATGGGTGAGGCTCGTTTTCCCCTGGCCGCTTATCGCGCTGGCTGTGGCTTCAGTCGTAGCCGTAAAGGCTGGCAGAGGAGTGCCCAGGGTTTTGAGCCGGAGCTTTTTTCTTGGCATCGCGGCCCTCTTCGGCGTTCTTCTGGGCTTTTCGGTGACCTTTGAAAACGCCTTCCATTCCGCGTTCCAGGGCAGGATGACCAGCGCGTGGCTCGAGTCGATAAAGGAGAATACAGACAAGGACGACGCCATACTCGTCGTCGCCGACCCTGCCATGAACCACGAATGGGCCATGTCCCTGAAGACTTATCTCAACATCGAAACAGGCCGGGATAACCTTTACGCCTACCCTGTGCTGACCAGGCCTTCATACACGCCCTTTGAGAAAACCCTCATAAGCTCCTTCGGCTCGATATACGCGAACAGGGGCCTGGCCCAGCTGAGCGGGCCTGCTGAATTAAAAGCAGTCGTTATCTTTCCCAATGCCGAGGACGCCTTCCTTGCCTCTTCAGGCGGCTGGTTTGACGCGGCTTATTACAAAAAGTATGTCAACATGTACGGGTTTGTGAGCTACTATAAATTCCGGTGACGCCTAAGCATGAAAGAAGACTGCCTCTGAAAATTAGATATTTTTTCTGAAGTCAAGGAAGGGCGGAAATAAAAAGCGCAGCATATTTGAGAATCCGTGAGCATTTTTTATTTACGCTCTGACGCAGAGGTCAGGAAAAAGAGCAGTTTTTAAAGGCAGTCTTAACTCTTTTTGACACCTTTCCCCCTAAATGCTATCCTGAATGCGCGGGAGCCCGAAGGCTTTCGCGAAGCGTAAACCTTTGAAAAGGACGGAAAATGGCTTTCAAGTCAGGCTTCATATCAATAATCGGCAGGCCCAACGCCGGGAAATCAACTCTTCTCAACAGGATAACCGGCGAGAAAATATCCATTGTCTCTCCCAAGCCCCAGACCACAAGGAATGTCATAAGGGGCGTCCTGAACAGGGAGGACAGCCAGATCATCTTCATCGATACCCCGGGCATTCATAAGGGCAAAGGGCTCTTGAACGAGTTCATGGTAAAAGAGGCGGTCTCTTCGCTTTCAGATGTCGATGCCGTAGTGCTTTTAGTCGAGTCCGAAAAGCCTGTGTCAGATGACGACCGCCTTGTGCTGGAGGCTGTAAAGGGGCTCAAGTGCCCGGTCATACTGTGCCTCAATAAGGTGGACCAGGTGGACAAGCGCCAGCTCCTGCCTCTTATAGACGAGTACTCGAAGGCCTACGCCTTCCGTGAGATAATACCAATTTCAGCCCTGAAGGGCGAGGGAGTGGAGCTTCTTTTAACTACGCTTACCGCGCTCATGCCCGAGGGGCCGAAGTACTTCCCCGATGACTCGGTCACCGACCTTCCTGAAAGGTTCATAGTAGCCGAGATGGTAAGGGAAAAGGTCTTCCTTTACGCGAGGGAAGAGGTCCCGTATTCCGTCGCCGTGACCGTCGACAAGTTCACCGAGAAAAAGGATATAATCTCGATTTCAGCTACAATTAATGTTGAGCGCGAATCGCAAAAGGGCATAGTAATAGGCAAGGGCGGGGCCATGCTCAAGAAAATCGGCTCTTCCGCGAGGCAGGAGATAGAAGGCCTCCTTGGTAAAAAAGTATTTCTCGAACTCTTTGTCCGGGTGCATAAGGAATGGACTAAGAAACCGGGCGCTCTCAAAGACTTCGGATACTGATCAGGCAGCCCAAAAAGCTCCATCTGCTTTGTTATCATCGTCGCGCGTAATTGCGGCGTACAAAAAAGTACGCATCAATTCCAGTTCTTCGCAGTCCCGCATTGAAGTTTTTGAGCAGCCTGAATTAAAACGCATTTTTCGCAATCTGGTCTAAATTGAAAGGAAGCAGCAGGAATAAATGAAGCCCATAGTAGCAGTAGTTGGACGGCCTAATGTTGGAAAATCAACCCTCTTCAATAAATTACTGGGGAAAAAGAAGGCCATAGTCCATGACCAGCCAGGCGTCACCCGTGACCTGAACTATGCCGACACCGAGGAGATGGGCAGGGCTTTTACGCTCGTCGACACCGGCGGGTTCGAGCCCGACGCGGGCAACATCATAACAAAGCAGGTCAGGGACCAGGCAAGGCTCGCTATCGAGGACGCCGATGTCATCGTATTCGTGATGGACGCAAGGGCCGGGCTTATCCCTCAGGATGAAGAGCTCGTGGACATGCTGAGGCGCGCAGGAAAGCCTGTAATCTATGTCGCCAACAAGATAGACACGCCCAGGCAGGCCGCGCTCGTGGCTGATTTCTACTCTCTTGGAGTGGATGAGATCATGGGCGTTTCCGCCGAGCACGGCCTGGGCATAACCGAGCTTATTGACGAGATATTGAGAAGGCTTCCCGAAAGGGAAGAAGTCCCCGTTGACGAAGATAGGATAAAGGTCGCCATAGTCGGCAGGCCGAATGTCGGCAAGTCGTCGCTTTTAAACCGCCTCATCGGGAAATCCAGGGCCATCGTGAGCGACATCGCCGGGACTACCCGCGACTCGGTCGACACGCCTGTTGATATGGATGGAGGGAAGTATCTTTTCATAGATACTGCCGGCATAAGAAAAAAGAGCAAGGTAAGCCTCACTGTCGAGTCCTATTCTGTCATGGAGGCCATAAGGTCTATTGAACGGTGCGATGTCGCGCTCCTCCTTGTGGACGGCAAGGAAGGGGTCTCGACGCAGGACGAGAAGATAGCGGGCCTCATCGAGGACCGCAAGAAGTGCTGCGCGGTGATAGTCAACAAGTGGGACCTCGCGCCGGAAAAGGACACCCATACGGTCGAGTACGCCAAAGAGACGATAAGGCAAAAGCTTCCCTTTATCGCGTACGCCCCGGTGCTCTTTACTTCCGCGCTTACGGGCCAGCGCGTGCCAAAGGTGCTCGAGACGGTCAATGAACTGTTCGAAAGGGGCAGGAGCAAGGCCTCGACATCGGCCCTGAACTCGGCCCTGGAGTCGATAGTGGCCAGAAAACACCCGCCCGCTTCCAGGGGCAGGGAAGTGAAGTTCTACTACATGACGCAAGTCGCGGTGCTGCCGCCGACTTTCCTCATATTCTGCAACCATCCGGATGGCGTAGAGGACTCCTATGTGCGCTTCCTTACCTCGGCCTTGAGAGAGGCCATTGGCATGGAAGGCATTCCATTGAAGGTCATATTCAAACAAAGGCACTGACAGAATGAGGGGATTCGCGGCCGTCGCGAGGGATGGGGGGAAGATTTTTCAGAAGAACGACTGCTGGACGAGCGCGGCGGCCATATCCTTCTACGCCTTTTTTTCCCTTATCCCGCTCATGTTCGTAATGACGGCGGGCGTGGGCTTCCTCATAGGCACCAGGCCGGACCTGCAGGACAGGATCATAGGCATGGTAAGGGAGAGCGTGCCATACCTGAGCCCCAGGTTCATCTCCGACTTGAAAGAGCTTTCCCTCAACTGGAAGACTTTCGGCTGGCTGGGACTGGTGACCCTTGTCTCAGGGGCGGAGCTCGTAATGGGCGCGTCGGCAAAGGCCTTGATGCGGATATTCGAGACCGAGCACAAGTTCGGTTTTTTCAGGAAAAAGGTCATAAACCTTCTCGGCGTGCTCCTGGCGATACTGGCCTCCCTGTCCTCGATAGCGCTCACAGCGGCCTCTTACTACCTCGAAGCGATAGAGGTTGACATATTTGGCCTCGGCTACATCTATACCTTTTTCATAATCTTCCTCACAAGGTTCGTGGCCCCATTCCTGCTCGTCTCCTGGATAATAGCGGTAGTATTCAGGCTTTTGGCCGGGCCTAACCTGAATATCAGGTGCGCGTTTTTCGGCAGCGCCCTTTTTACGGTCCTCTGGGAGCTGGCAAAGCAGCTTTTCGCGCTCTATGTGGCAAATTTCCAGAGCTACAACAAGTTCTACGGGTCGATAGGCACCCTTATGATCCTCCTCATGTGGATTTTCTACTCGGCCAATATCTTCCTTTTCGCGGCATCCAGCGCGAGGGCCGCGTATTTAAGCGGCGGCTATCCCTGGCCAACCAAGCCCCGGAAGTGATAAAAGTCATGTAATTACGGGACTTATAGCGGTAATTTGTTCAATATTTTTATTGTAAAATCCCCGGAACTATGACAGAATATTTTTATTTAAATACGAGAGAAAACAACTCATTACAGGGAGCATAGATGAATCAGCTATATAAGAACATAGCCATGTGGCTCATCATCATAGCCACAGTAGTGCTGATGTTTAACCTTATAAGCTACAAGCAGCCCTCCTCGGACAAGGTCATTTTCAGCGATTTCATTCAGGAAGTCGAATCCGGGAACATCACCGAGGTTACTATTCAGGGCAACGACATACTGGGAAAATACAAGGACGGCAAGCCCTTTCAGACCTTCTCGCCCCAGTACCCCGACCTCATCGGCAAGCTTCGCGCCAGCGGCGTCAAGATAGCGGTCGAGCCGGTCGTTGACAGCCCGTCCTGGGGCACGATATTCGTCTCGTGGTTCCCGATGATACTGCTCATAGGCGTCTGGATATTCTTCATGCGCCAGATGCAGAGCGGCGGCGGCAAGGCCATGAGCTTCGGGAAATCCAGGGCCAGGCTCCTTAACGAGAGCCAGCACAGGGTCACATTCAAGGATGTGGCCGGAATAGAAGAGGCCAAGGAAGAGGTCGAGGAGATAATCGATTTCCTTAAAGACCCGAAGAAGTTCACCCGCCTCGGAGGCCGCATACCAAAGGGCGTCCTCCTAGTAGGCCCTCCGGGAACAGGCAAGACCCTTCTCGCGAAAGCCATCGCTGGCGAGGCTGGCGTGCCGTTCTTCACCATATCGGGCTCAGATTTCGTCGAGATGTTCGTCGGCGTCGGCGCGTCCAGGGTCAGGGACCTGTTTGTTCAGGGCAAGAAGAACGCGCCCTGCATAATATTCATAGACGAGATAGACGCGGTCGGTCGCCACCGGGGCGCTGGCCTTGGCGGAGGCCACGACGAGAGGGAGCAGACCTTGAACCAGCTCCTCGTCGAGATGGACGGATTCGAGTCCAACGAGGGCGTCATAATAGTCGCCGCCACCAACAGGCCTGATGTCCTTGACCCGGCCCTTTTGAGGCCCGGAAGGTTCGACAGGAATGTCGTGGTTCCAAAACCCGATATAAAGGGCAGGGCCGAAATATTGAGGGTCCATACCTCAAAGACCCCCATGTCCAATGATGTGGACATCGATGTAATAGCCAGGGGCACACCGGGCTTTTCGGGCGCGGACCTTGCCAACCTCGTGAACGAGGCGGCGCTTCTGGCCGCCCGGCGCGGCAAGGACAAGCTCGAGAAACCCGAGTTCGACGAAGCCAAGGATAAGCTCCTCATGGGCAGCGAGCGCAGATCCATGATAATAAACGACGCCGAAAAGAAGAACACGGCCTACCACGAGGCAGGGCATACGCTCGTCGCCAGGCTCATCCCCGGGACCGACCCCATTCACAAGGTCTCCATCATCCCGAGGGGCATGGCCCTGGGGCTTACCCAGCAGCTGCCGATTGACGAGAGGCACACCTACAGCAGGGATTACCTTCTTAACAATATCTCCGTTCTCATGGGCGGCAGGGCGGCTGAGGAGATAATCCTCGACCACATGACTACCGGCGCCGGCAACGACATTGAGCGCGCAACCGAGCTCGCGCGCAAGATGGTCTGCGAGTGGGGCATGAGCGACAAGCTCGGCCCGCTTACCTTCGGCAAGAAAGAAGAGCACATCTTCCTCGGCAAGGACATGGGCCAGAGGAAGGATTACAGCGAGGAGACCGCCGAAGAGATAGACACCGAGATAAAAAAGATAGTCGTTGAAAATTACACAAGGGCGCGCAAGCTCCTTGAGTCCCATACCAGCGCATTGCACAGGCTCGCGAAGGCCCTCCTTGAAAAAGAGGTTCTTGACGGGCCTGAGATCGAAAGGCTCATCTACTCGGAAGACGGCGGCAAGGGCCCAACAGGGCCCCCGGAACCAGCTGGCTCCAAACCCGAGACTCTCAATCCCGAGGATGCGGCCTCTCTTGGCGTAGCAGTCAAGTAGGCAGGGCCGTTTTTAAAACCATTCCGTTTTTCATGCCGGCCGCGCAAGCGGCCGGCTTTATCCTTTTAAACCTCATTTAACCCAGGGGCGGACACCCGTTGAGCTCACCCGTCAGATGCCTTGAGATTGCGTCAATCGAGAGTTGCCGCGCCGAGATGGAAAAGATCGGCGTGGACCCCTCTGGCGTGCGCATCATGGCCCCCAAACAGCTCCATTACAATCTGAAGCTCGAAGGATTAAAGCCCGTCCAGGCAAATATCCTGAAACAGGATATGCTCTCTATCGGCGGCGAAGCTGCCGTGGCAAGAGGGGCTGCCTCATGTTCGGTGGCTTTTTCCGACGCGCTGGTCTCGGGCACGCAGAGGCAGTTTGATACCCTCATAGACAAGCTCCGGGGCCAGTCCCTGGGCCTTGGCGAGGCGGCGCAGGCTATGCGCAGGGCCATCGAGAACAGGGCCCTGTCCGTTTACGAGTTGAAAAGCAATCGATGCGCGCTTACAATCGGCCCTGCTACCTTGATAATGGGCATACTGAATGTCACGCCTGATTCGTTTTCTGACGGGGGGCGCTTCATGGACCCGGGCAAGGCTTTAGAGAGGGCGCTTGAGATGTCTTCAGACGGCGCTGACTGGATAGACATAGGCGGCGAGTCCACGAGGCCAGGGGCCGAGCCGGTTGACGCCGCCGAGGAAATGAAGCGGGTCGTCCCGGTAATTGAGGCGCTCGCAAAGAGGGGCCTTATTGTCTCGATAGATACTACAAAGCCGTCCGTTGCCGAAGCCGCCATTGGCGCAGGCGCATCTATAGTCAACGATGTATCAGCCCTTTCGCTCGACCCGGCTATGGCAGGCGTGGTCGCCAGGCACGGAGTCCCGCTCATCCTCATGCACATGAGGGGGACCCCGAAGACCATGCAGCTCGATACCGCTTACGGAGATTTGATGTCCGAGGTCTACGGATACCTTCATTCGCGCTTGGAGTTTGCCGCTCAGATGGGCATAGACCCGGAGAGCATCATAGTGGACCCGGGCCTCGGTTTCGGGAAATCGGTTGAGGGCAACCTCGAACTGCTCAGAAGGCTGCGCGAGTTCAAGTCGCTCGGCGCTCCAGTGCTTGCCGGGCCATCGAGAAAGTCCTTCATAGGCAAGACGCTGAATACGGCCGGCCCGGATGAGAGACTGGCCGGGACCATTGCCGCCTGCGTGCTGGCTGTAGCCAACGGGGCGGCCATTCTGAGGGTGCACGATGTGAAAGAAGCCCGCAGGGCAGCGGCAATAGCCGACGCGGTGGCGGGCAGGGTCTGAGATGATTGAGAATACCTTCGGAATGAATACGCTGATAACGCTGCTTGACATAGCCATAGTGGCCTTTGTGCTCTACTGGTTCATGCTCATGTTCAAGGGTTCGAGGGCCGAAAGAATGATATGGGGCCTCGGCATAATCGTCGTGGTCTATTTCGTCTCACAGAGGTTCGAGCTTTTGACGCTCCACTGGATACTCAGCAACTTTTTGAGTTCCATAGTGGTGTTCATCATCGTGGTTTTCCAGCAGGACATAAGAAGGGCGTTGGTGCAGATGGGCAAGCCCTTCAGCACAAGGGACACCATGACGTCCGGAGGGGCGTTGGATGAGATATTGAGGGCTGTCTCCTTCATGTCCAAGAAAAAAACCGGCGCCCTCATAGTCCTTGAGCGTTCAATGGACTTGAGTGATTTTCTCGAAGACCAGCTCGGCATAGAGCTGGACGCGAAAGTGTCCAAGGAGCTCCTTCTTTCCATTTTCAATTCGGCCTCTCCCATACACGACGGCGCGGTCATCGTAAGGAGGGGCAGGGTCTTCAAGGCTGGGTGCATACTCCCTTTGACTGAAAAGGAGCTTTCCAAGTCCATGGGCACGAGGCACAGGGCTGCCATTGGACTTGCCGAGGAGACCGACGCCGCGATAATCGTCGTCTCGGAAGAGACGGGCGGCATAACGCTCGTCGTTGAGGACGGGCTTTTCGCGGACATCGGAGCGGACAGGCTCGCCTCTGACTTGAAGCAGCTCTTTGCCTACAAGGGGTATCCGAGAAAGGACATATTCCAGCGGGGGGCGCCCGGCAGATGAGGGAGTTTTTTACCTCCAACATAAGGCTCAAGGCAATGGCCCTGGCGTTCGCCGTGGCCTTGTGGTTTTTCGTGGCGGGCCAGTCGAGGACCGAAGTCGGCTTTCTCGTGCCAATAGGCCTGAAGGGCATCCCGAAAGACATGGTGATGACTAGCGGGCCGCCCGACGAGATCGAAGTGAGGGTCACCGGGCCGAGGCTGTTCATAAGTAACCTGTCTCCTGGCCAGATAGCGGCCGAGCTCGACCTCAGCGCGGCCAAAGAGGGGCTGAACGCCTACAAGATACAGACGAAGGACATCGCGACCCCGATGGGCATCGATGTCCTTCGGCTTCGCCCCGCTTCGATAGAGGTGAAACTCGAGAGGCTTTCAAAGGCCGACCTGCCTGTAAGGGCCAGGGTCGTGGGAAGGCCCGCGCCGGGGTACAGGGTGACGGATGTGCAGGTTTTCCCGAAGCACATCACTGTTACCGGCACGAGGAAAGAGATAAAGGACATCGGAGTGGTCTTCACGAAGCCGCTGGACATATCGGGCATGGACTCGTCAACGAGCCTGTCGGTCCAGCTGGACACAGCCGGGGCCGAGTTCAGGAGCGTCAGCGCTGAAAGGGTCGAAGTCAAGGTCATCATCAAGAAGGAGAGGCAGGGATGAAATCGAAAAAGAAGCTTTTCGGCACCGACGGAGTAAGGGGAGTGGCGAATATAGAGCCGATGACCTCTGAGATGGCCCTGCAGCTTGGGCGCGCCATCGCGTACATATTCAAAAAAGAGAACCGCAGGCACCGGATAGTCATAGGCAAGGACACCAGACTTTCGGGCTACATGCTGGAAAGCGCCATGATGGCTGGCATATGCTCGATGGGCGTTGACACCGTCATCGTAGGCCCTCTGCCCACGCCGGGCATCGCTTTCATCACCTCCAGCATGAGGGCCGACGCTGGCGTCGTCATATCAGCCTCGCACAACGCCTACCAGGACAACGGCATAAAATTTTTTTCGAGGGACGGCTTGAAACTGCCGGACGAGCTCGAACTTCAGATAGAAAAGTTCATTTTCGAGAACCACGACCCGAGCCACAGGCCCACGGCAAGCGAAGTCGGCAAGGCCTACAGGGTCGATGACGCAATAGGCAGGTATGTGGTTTTCGCGAAGAACACCTTCCCAAAGGAACTTACCCTTGACGGACTCAAGATAGCCGTCGACTGCGCCAACGGCGCGGCTTATAAAGTGGCCCCGGCAGTCTTCTACGAACTCGGCGCCGAGGTCATACCCATATCGGTCAAGCCAAACGGCGAGAACATCAACCACGAGTGCGGCGCGCTTTACCCTGAGAAGGTCGCGGCTGCCGTGCGCGAATCAGGCGCGCATGTAGGTTTTGCCCTCGACGGCGACGGCGACAGGTGCATGCTGGTCGACGAGAAGGGCAATGTCCTGGACGGCGACTACATACTCGCGATATGCGCCGTGGCCATGATGAAGGAAGGCTCGCTCAACAAGAATACAGTGGTCTCGACCATCATGAGCAACTCCGGGTTCGAGGCTGGCATAAACGCTGCCGGAGGCCGGGTCATAAGGACCGGCGTCGGCGACAGGTATGTGGTTGAAGAGATGCTCAAGGGAGGCTACAACCTTGGCGGCGAGCAGTCGGGCCACATAATCTTTCTCGACCATACTACGACCGGGGACGGCATCATCTCGGCCTTGCAGATATTGAAGCATATGATAGTGGAAGGCAAGCCCTTGTCAGAGCTTTCAAAGGTGATGACGACCTTCCCGCAGATACTCCTCAATGTCAAAGTGAAGCAGAAAAAGGACCTCTCTGCGCTCCCGTCAGTCGCGAATGCGTTGAAGGCCGTTGAAGACAAGCTCAGGGGCAGGGGCCGTGCGTTCATTCGTTACTCCGGCACCGAGCCTCTTGCGAGAATAACCATAGAGGGCGAAGAGCAAAAAGAGATAACCGCGATGGCGAATGAGCTGGCTGAGCTGCTGGCCAAGGAGCTTAGCTGAGGCCCGGTTAAAAATTTGCTATTTTTCCTGATCTCTTTGTTAGGGCGTAAATAAAAATGCTCACATATGGACATATATGCTGCGCTTTTTATTTCCACCCTGCCTCGACCTCAGAAAAAATATCTAATTTTTAGAAGCACCCTCAAATTTGAGTTGGAGGACTTTTTTTCAAGATGGCGAAGCTTTCAGTGAATGTTGACCACATTGCGACAGTAAGGCAGGCGAGGCTTGCCGCAGAGCCGGACCCGGTGGTTGCCGCCGCCAGGGCGGAGCTTGCAGGAGCGGACGGCATAACCGTTCACCTGCGCGAGGACAGGAGGCACATACAGGACAGGGACGTATATGTCCTTCGGAGGACCGTAAAGACGGAGCTGAACCTTGAGATGGCCGCCACGAAAGAGATGCTAGATGTGGCCCTTGAGGTAAAGCCTGACATGGTGACCATAGTCCCGGAGAAAAGGCAGGAGCTTACGACCGAAGGCGGCCTTGATGTGAAGACTCACGGCGAGAGTTTGAAAAAATTCGTGTCCCACCTCAAGGACGCCGGGATAAGCGTGAACCTTTTCGTCGACCCATCGCCTGATGCCGTGAAGGCCTGCCACAGGATAGGCTCCGACGGACTCGAGCTTCATACCGGAGCTTACGGCGAGACGAAAGGGACGGCGCGCGAGTCCGAACTGAAGAGGATATACGACTGCGCTGTTTTGTCCAAAAGGCTCGGCATGAAGACTCACGCGGGACACGGCCTTGATTACAACAACATACTTCCGGTCGCGGCTATAAAAGAGATAGACGAGTTCGCCATAGGCTACAGCATCATAGCCCGTGCGGTCTATACCGGCATAGATGAGGCCGTCCGTGAGATGAAGAGGCTTATAAAAGAGGGCAGGGGAAAGTAGGTTTTTTTCGTTTAATCGTGTTCCGTGACTGTGTCTGTGAATGAATAAAACAAAGGCAAGATTTGTTTTGTCTTTACACATACCCCGTAACAGGGCGGAGCGAAGCCTAAGGGAGGAAGGGCGAATCTCGCCGAGGCCGTGGGAGCGTAGCGACCTCAGGGGCGAGATTCGCGGATGGGGGAGGCGGAAAGCGTGCGACAATTTTTGCAGGGATAGCAAAAATTGAACTTCGAGCGGTAGTGAGAAGGCCCGAAGGGTCGAGCCCCAGGGATGGGGCTCGATAAGCCCTGTTACAAAGAGCGGCGACAGCCGTGTTACAAGGCATTTTGGGTAAAAAGTTAAAATGCGGCAGCGCGCAAAAGGCCTTTTGAAAAAGAGCTAAATTGGTGGGCACAGCCCACCCTACCAGCTTCATCCCAGCAGTCAGCAAGTTTGGGATAGGATAGTAACCCGACAAACATTACTCATATGATCCACGGCATAGGCATAGACACAGTCGAGATATCAAAGTTCAAGCGGGCGATGGACAGGTGGGGAGACAAGCTCAACGCCCGTCTTTTCACGCCAGCCGAGCTTGCCTATTGCCTCGGCCAACGCAGCCCCGAACGCCACCTTTCAGCGCGTTTCGCCGCCAAGGTGAGTTTTTTCAAGGCGCTCGGAAGGAATGTTGGCTACCTCGAAGTCGAAGTGGCAAAGGACGCTTCCGGGGCTCCGGCTCTCTTATCTAAAGCTATTGAAAAAGGCATGAGCGTGAGCGTTTCCATATCCCATGACGGCGACTTGAGCATAGCCCAGACAGTAATCGAGAGGGCAAATTGAAGATAGCCGACGCCATTACGATCCGCGACATCGACAGGATAGCCGTCGAGAAATACGGCATAACCGGCCTTCAACTCATGGAGAACGCGGGCCGTGGTGTTGCCGATGTTGCCTTAAGGGAACTGGACGGCGCGGCCCGCGGTTCAAAGGCGGCCATCTTCGCCGGCAAGGGCAACAACGGCGGTGACGGATATGTCGCTGCGCGCCATCTGCACAATGCTGGGATAGCGGTCACAGTCTACACCCTCTGCAAACTCGATGAGATCAAAGGGGACGCCGCTTTAAACGCCGCTTCGTGGCGGAAGATGAACGGCAGGGTAGAAGAGCTCCTTTCCAGTGAGGCCGTAAAGGCTGCGGCGGAGTCCATTGAAAAATCAGATATCGTCATCGACGCCATCTTCGGCACCGGACTGTCGGAAGAAGTCACCGGGGTCCACGGCGAAGCCATAAGGCTCATAAACAATCTCGCGAAAAAAATTATTTCTATCGATATCCCATCAGGCATACACGCCACGACCGGCGCTGTGCTCGGCGAGGCCGTGAAGGCAAGCGTTACGGCCACGATGGCAATGCCTAAGCTGGGCCTCTTTCTTTTTCCGGGAAGGGCGCACGCGGGCAGGGTCGAGGTCGTCGACATAGGCGTACCCGGAGAAGTACTTGACGAACCTTCCATCAAATGGAACCTTCTTGGCCCAGCGGACATATCAGGGATATTGAAGCCCAGGAAGTCCGAGTCTCACAAGTCCTCCCACGGACACCTGCTCATTCTTGCAGGCTCCCCTGGCATGACAGGCGCGGCGTACATGTCCGGGGCCGCCGCTCTTCGCGCCGGGGCAGGCCTTGTGACCGTCGGCGTACCAGAGAGCCTCCACGACATAATGGAAGTAAAGACTACCGAGGTAATGACAGTCGGCCTGCCGGAGACTCCCGGCAGGAAGCTCGGGATCGCCTCTTATGAGGAGATAAGGCGTATCGCAGCCAACAAGACCGCGCTCGTCGTCGGCCCGGGGGCAGGCACTTCCGAAGAGTTGATGAAGCTCATCGAACTCATATTACAGGATATCCACATACCTGTCGTAATAGACGCCGACGGCCTCAATTCGTTCGCTCCGAAGATAGCGTCGCTCAAGGCGTTGAAGGCCGAAGTGGTCTTGACGCCCCATCCGGGCGAGATGTCACGG
>MGPK01000055.1:0-16768 GCA_001795535.1 Deltaproteobacteria bacterium GWA2_54_12 | reverse complement strand
GCCGGGACAGGCGACATACTCGCTGGCATGCTCGGTGCATTTCTGGCGCAGGGCTACAACGCTTTTGAGGCTTCGGCAGCGGCCGTCTATATCCACGGACTTGCTGGTGACGAGGCGAAAAAGAAAAGCGGCGAGCTCGGCATGATAGCGACCGACCTTCTTGGTTACATCCCTTCTCTTGTCAATTCATTCGTCGGGACTGTCTAATGCAGGAGGCAGCCCGCTACAAAACAGCTTCCCCTGAAGAGACGGAACGCCTTGGAGAGGAACTTGCCTCATCTCTCAAGGAAGGCGACCTGGTCGCTCTCACGGGAGAGCTTGGCGGCGGCAAGACCCGCTTTGTAAGGGGCATCGCCAAAGGGTTAGGGGCAAGGGGCTTTGTCAAGAGCCCGAGCTTTACGATAATAAACATCTACGAGGGCGGGCGCCTGCCGCTTTACCACATAGACCTGTACAGGATAGGCGTGGCCGGAGAGTTCCATAGCGCTGGCCTGGAAGAGTACATATACGGACAGGGCGTTGCCGCCATAGAGTGGGCAGACAAGGCCCCGGAGCTACTGGACGAGTGCAGGATAACCGTGAGTTTTTCGTACGCCGGGGAGTTTGAGCGGGAAATTGAAATACGGTTTAAAGGTGCTGGAAAAGATTAGAAGTGCTGTGATATAAGAAAAGATGCTGGCAGGATATTTTAAAAACGACTGAGTCAGTGATAGGTTGCTCAAAAAGGTTCAGATGCGAGGAGTCGAGGAGTGGGAGTGAGGCGTACTTTCAAGTACGTCGCAATGACGCGCGACGATGACGACAAAGCAGATGGAGCTTTTTCAGCAACCTGCTGAAGTTGTCATCACAGTTTCCAGGGGGGATGGATGAGAGAGTTCGATGTTATTATCATCGGGGCAGGCCCCGGCGGGTATGTCGCGGCTATAAGGGCCGCCCAGCTTGGCGCTAAAACGGCGCTCATCGAGAGAAATAAGATCGGCGGCACCTGCCTTAACTGGGGCTGCATACCTACGAAGGCGCTCTACTACTCGGCAAAAGCACTGGAAGCCGCGAAGCACGCCGCCGAGTTCGGCGTAAATGTGGGCGAAGTGAGCTTTGACCTCTCAAAGGCCGTGGAAAGAAAAGACGGGGTAGTAAAAAAGCTCGTCGGCGGCATAGAGCAGCTCTTGAAGGGCAACAAGGTCGAGGTCATAAGGGGCGACGGTTTTGTAGAAGCTGCCGGAAAGGTCAGGGTCACGAAGGCCGACGGCGTCGAAGAGATAACCTGCAAGTCGATAATAATCGCGACAGGCTCGGAGCCGGCCTTGATACCGGCTTTCAACATAGACAGGAAGAATGTACTCACCTCGACCGAGATGCTCGACATAAAGAAGGTCCCGGAATCGCTCCTCATCATAGGCGGCGGAGTCATGGGCTGCGAGTTCGCCTCAATGTTCTCCTCTTTCGGCAGCAAGGTCATGATAGTCGAGCTGCTTCCGACCATACTTTCCACCGAAGACAAGATGGTCTCCAGGGTCATCGCGAAAAGGTACAAGGAAACCGGAGTGCAGGTGTTGACCGAAGTCCAGGTCGAGTCCGTCACCGCTGAAGAAGGAAGGGTCAAGACCACCTTGAAGGACGGGCGCGAGTTCATAACCGAAAAGGTCATGGTCGCCATAGGACGCTCGTTCAATTCGGTAGGTCTTGGGCTCGACAAGCTCGGAGTCACAGTCGAAAAGGGCAGGATTGCCGTTGACGATCACATGGAGACGAGCGTAAAGGGCATCTACGCCATAGGAGATGTCACGGGCAAGATGCTGCTCGCGCATGTTGCTTCGGTCCAGGGCATAGTGGCCGCTAACAATGCCCTTGGCAAGGAAGCGAAGATGGACTATTCGGTGATACCGGCAGGCATTTTCACCGACCCCGAGATAGCGAGCGTGGGCCTTCGTGAAAAAGAGGCCGAGGAAAAAGGCATCAATGTCGCCGTCGGCAGGTTCCCGTACGCCGCGAGCGGCAAGGCGATGGGCATGGGCGAGACCGAAGGCTTCGTGCAGATAGTCTCTGACCCGGCTACCGACAAGGTGCTGGGCTGTTCCATCGTTGGCGCGCACGCGACCGACCTCATCGGAGAAGTCGCTCTTGCCATGAAGACCGGAGCGACAATAAAGGACATTGCAGAGACGATACACGCCCACCCGACGCTTCCGGAGATAGTAATGGAAGCGGCGGAGGATGTGCATGGGATGGCGATACATAAGATAGGCAGGAAAAAGTAGCAGGCAGCTCAAAAAGTCCATCTGCGTCGTTGTCATCGCGCGTCATTGCGGCGTACATAAAGAGTACGCCTCATGCCTTGCTCTCTTCGCAGTCCTGCAGTGGAGCTTTTTGAGCAGCCTGACAATAACGGGTTTTCAGCAACACGGCCTTCTTTAAGAATTTCGAAAGGATCTTTTTATGGCCCTGATAGTCCAGAAGTTCGGCGGCACTTCCGTCGGCAATATGGAAAGAATAAGGAATGTCGCCAAGCGGGTCGCCAGGACCTTCAGCGAAGGCAACGAGGTCGTCGTCGTGCTCTCGGCCATGTCCGGCGAGACAAACAGGCTGGTGGGCCTGTGCCACGAGGCGAGCGAGTTCCCCATCGGCAGGGAATACGACCTCGTCATCTCGACCGGCGAGCAGGTCACCATTGGCCTTCTTGCCATAGTATTGAAAGAGATGGGCTACAACGCCAAAAGCCTCCTCGGCCATCAGGTGCCTATCGTGACTGATTCCCAGTTCGCCTCGGCGAGGATAGAGTCGATAGACGGCCAGAAGATGAAAGAAGAGCTCGCGAAGGGAATGATACTTGTCGTGGCCGGGTTCCAGGGCGTGGACTCGCTCGGCAACATCACGACCCTCGGCAGGGGCGGGTCTGACACCACGGCGGTCGCCATAGCCGCGGCCCTGAAGGCCGACCTCTGCGAGATATACACTGATGTTGAAGGCGTCTATACGACAGACCCTAATATATGCCAGGAGGCCAGGAAGCTTGAGAGGGTCTCCTATGATGAAATGCTTGAGATGGCGAGCCTCGGGGCCAAGGTGCTCCAGACGAGGTCAGTCGAGTTCGCGAAGAAATACGAGGTCCCTGTGATGGTGAGGTCTTCTTTCAATGACGCCGCCGGGACCCTTGTCTGCAAGGAGGACGAGGAAATGGAAAAAGTTGTAGTCTCGGGCATCACCTACAACAAGAACGAGGCCAAGATTTCGGTCCTGCGGGTGCCCGACAGGCCGGGGATAGCGGCAAAGCTCTTCCGCCCGCTTACCGAAGCCGGGATCAATGTGGACATGATAGTCCAGAACATAAGCCAGGACGCGCACACCGACCTTACCTTCACGGTCTCGAAAGAGGATTTCAAAAGGGGCTTGAAGATAGTCCAGGAGACGGCCAGCCAGATAGAGGCGAAGGATGTCGTCGGAGATCCGAATATCGCCAAGATATCGATCGTCGGCGCGGGCATGAGAAGCCACGCGGGCGTTGCCTCGCAGATGTTTGATGTGATGGCACGGGAAGGCATAAACATACAGATGATATCGACCTCCGAGATAAAGGTCTCATGCGTGGTCGACGTGAAGTACACGGAACTCGCCGTGCGCGTCCTCCATGAGGCGTTCGGGCTGGGGAAGAGTGAAGTGGTCGAAGAGATACAGGGCTAAGTCTTCTCAAAAAGTCCATCTGCGTTGTTGTCTTCGTCGGTCATCACTGCGGCGTACATACAGAGTACGCCTCGTGCCTCGCTCCTCGACGCCTAGCAGCTGGAGCTTTTTGAGCAGCCTTCTTCATTGTGAGCCGCTGAACGCTTCTCGCAATGACAATTTTTTACGATAAACAATCGATACGGAATACATGATACTCCTTTACGACACTACGCTCAGGGACGGCACGCAGGCCGAGGACATCTCCTTTTCCGTTGAGGACAAGGTAAGGATAGCCCGCAGCCTCGACGAGCTGGGCATACATTATATCGAAGGCGGCTGGCCCGGGAGCAACCCCAGGGACATCGAGTTTTTCAAGGCCATCGCTGGGGAAAAGCTTGCCCACGCAACGCTCGTGAGCTTCGGTTCGACAAGGAAGGCAGGGGTCAAGGCAAAGGACGACGCCAACTTGAAGGCGCTTCTTTCCGCGCGCACCAGCGCCATAACCATATTCGGCAAGACCTGGAAGCTGCATGTGACAAAGGCCTTGAGGGTCTCTCTGGAAGAGAACCTCGAGATGATATTCGATTCGGTCAGCTACCTGAAGAAAAAAGTCGACAAGGTCTTCTACGACGCCGAGCACTTCTTTGACGGCTACAAGGACGACCCGGGCTATGCCCTTGAGACGCTCAAGGCCGCTGAAGACGCCGGGGCCGACTACATCGTGCTTTGCGACACGAACGGCGGCACACTGCCGTTCGAGGTCGCCGAGATAACGAGGGAGGTAAAGCTTCGGACATTAGCGCCTCTGGGCATCCACGCCCACAACGACTCTGAGACGGCTGTGGCCAACTCGCTTTCAGCGGTAAGGGAAGGCGCGTCAATGGTGCAGGGCACCATCAACGGCTTTGGCGAAAGGTGCGGTAACGCGAACCTGTGCTCCATCATCCCGGCATTGAAAGTGAAGATGAACCTCGACTGTCTTTCAGTCGAGCAGCTCAAAAAGCTCCGCGGGACGGCAAGGTTCGTGAACGAGCTTGCCAATCTGCCCCACCAGAAAAACCAGTCTTATGTTGGCGACAGCGCGTTCGCGCACAAGGGCGGTATACATGTCAGCGCGATATTGAAAAACCCGGCCACCTACGAGCACATAAGGCCCGAGCTTGTCGGCAACCACCAGAGGGTGCTCGTCTCGGACCTGTCCGGGAGGTCGAACATACTTTATAAAGCTGAGGAGTACGGTGTCGACATCACCAGCAACTCGGGTGTCGTGCAGGATGTTCTGGCCGAGCTCAAGACGCTCGAGCACCAGGGCTTTCAGTACGAAGGGGCCGAAGCATCCTTCGAGCTCCTCATCCAGAAGGCCCTGAAGAAAAAACAGAGGTTCTTCAAGCTCCTCGACTTCAGGGTCATCGACGAGAAGAGGAGCGAAGACGAGGCTGCGCACGCCGAAGCCACGATAAAGCTTGAGGTCAATGGCGTCGTGGAGCATACGGCTGCTGAAGGGGATGGCCCGGTAAACGCCCTTGATAAAGCCCTGAGAAAGGCCCTGGAGAGGTTCTACCCGTCGATAAAAGAGGTTCAGCTCCTGGACTTCAAGGTGCGTGTTTTGGCCGGAATGCACGGCACGGCGGCAAAGGTGCGTGTCCTGGTCGAGTCAGGCGACAGTACCGACAAGTGGGGCACGGTCGGCGTGTCTGACAATGTCATCGAAGCGAGCTGGCAGGCCCTCGTCGACGGCCTCGAATACAAGCTCTTCAAGGACCAGAGAAAGAAAAAGGCCCGCAAATAGGGGGCTTTAGATGAGCCTGGACAAACGCTACCCGGCATTCCTTCTTATCCTCGCGATTTTTCTCGGTTTATTCCTTTTAACTTCAAATACCTTCCATAAAGAGCCTCCTTCGAAGCCGGGGGATGTGGCCGTAATCAAGGCAGACAAACCGCCGCAGGCAACCTCAAGGCAGACTGTTAAATCCGTTCTGCCTGTATTCCCCATAGACTTGAACAAGGCGACCATTCAGGAGCTTACGCTCCTGCCCGGCATCGGTGAGAAGACCGCCCAGAGGATAATCGATAAAAGGGCGGAGCTGAACGGGTTTCGCTCTGTCGACGACCTTATGGAAGTAAAATGGATAGGCAAGGTCAAATTGGAGAAGATCCGGGACCTTGTCACTGTTGGTAAACAGCCAAACGAGAAATCCCAGCCTTCACGATAATTTTCCTCTCTTTTTTTCCGCGAATACCCCCAAAATCTCCTGATTTCAGATATTATTATCAAGGTGCAGGATTATGCCCGCGACCGTCACGGGAGGCGGACTTATATTGTGCTTTTTTGCAGCCTTTTTAATAGCAGGGAGAGTCACCATGTCTGAAGACATTTTATCCGAGCTCAGGGCCAAAGAAGAAGAAATGGAAGCTCTTTTAAACGATGCCAGGCGTCAGGCGGCTTCCATCAGGGAGGCTGCCTTGAAATCCGCCCGCGAGTTGAGGAGCAGAAGTCTCTCGGAGCTCGAAGGCGAGCTCAAAAGCATCTCTGACGAGAAGACGAATGAGATGAAGCAGGAGGCCGGAAAAATAGAGGAGCAAGGGCGCAACGAGGCAGAGAAGCTCAAGGCAAGAGGCGAGAAGAACTTCGAGAAGGTAGTCGAAGAAGTCATGAGGTTCATAAGAGAGCCGAATGGAGCCGTCAGATGATAAAGGAGATGCTGAAGGTCCAGATAATCGGGCCCAGGGCGCTTCTTGACGAGGCCGTAAGGGAGCTTCATGCCGCGGCCGTTGTGCATGTTGAGACGGTAGCTGAGAAGTTTATAAAAGAAAGCGAATTTCTGAGCAAGCTTCCCATAGAGCGTGAAAAGCTCAAGGAAAAAGAGACCCTTGAAAAGTACAGTGAGAGGCTCCGCAACCTCAAGGCGCTTCTGCCGCCGCCATCGTCCCACAGGCCAGCGAGGGTCGCCGCAGACGATATACACAGGTACATGGTCGATCTCGCGCCTTTTGAGGAACGGGCAAAGGCCTTGCGGGCCAGGAAGGACGAGCTCATAGAGGAGCTTTCGGTCATAAACAAATATGAAAAGCTCCTTCGTGGCTTCGCGCCGATAGTCAGCCGTCTCGGCGGGCTCAAGAACTTCGATATAACGGGCCTTACGCTGGAAAAGACAAGGGAAGACATCTCGGGCCTGCTGGAATCCGAAGTCTCCCGCGTAACCGAGGGCATGTTCAGCATCCATTTGAAAGACATAGACGAGCATACGCTCGGCATAGTCCTCACCTATCCCAGGCCATACGCCCCGCAGGTCAAGGCTCTTCTTTCAGGCAAGGCGATAAGCGAGATGAGGCTCCCGGACGAGTACTCGGAGATGACTCTCATAGAGGCCTTGAAGCTCATGGGAAGGAGGAAGGCGGAATTGCCTGGCCTCATAGACGACGCCGACAGGGAGCTTTATTCCATATCGTCTGTGTGGTACGCGGCCATAACCGGCGTTGCCAGGGCGATAGATGACGCCCTCGAGGAGATAGGCGTACTCTACTACGCTGCGGCTACAAGGTTCGCGTTCATAATAGAGGGGTGGGTTCCCGCAGAGGTCTACGCAGACCTCTGCGAGAGGCTTTCCAGGCAGTTCAATAAGAGGATCCATGTAAGGACGCTCGTCGTTGCCGCCAGCGAGCAGGAGTCGATCCCTGTCTATATAAAAAACCCGAGGCTCATAAGGCCGTTTGAGATCTTTCTGACCGCGCTCTCTCCGCCGAAGTACGGTTCGGTCGACCCGACGCCTTTCGTGGCCCTGTTCTTTCCGGCCTTCTTCGGCCTCATCGTGGCTGACATGGGCTACGGCGGCCTCATACTCGTTTTGGCCGCGTATCTGAGGAAGAGGTTTGCGGGGAAACGCTTTTTCAGGGACCTTGCCACCGTCTTCATCGTAAGCGGGGCTTCGGCAATATTTTTTGGCTTTCTGTTCGGCGAATTTCTGGGCGACCTCGGCGAAAGGGCCGGCCTTCTCCACCCCATACTCCTCAACAGGATAGAGGCGTTAAAGACGCTCATCGTGGTCGCCCTCGCCATAGGCATAGGTCATGTGCTGCTTGGCATAACCATCAGCATCGTAAACCACGCGAGAAGGCGGCATCTGAAAGAGACCGGCGCGAAGGCCGTCTACCTCGTGCTAATCGCCTCTTTTCTGAGCCTCATCGCCGTCATGTTCGGCCTTGTACCAAGGTCTGTCATGCCGTGGGGAGCCGGGGTCATGGCCGTGTCGTTCGTCGCGCTGGTCGTCCTCGAGGGCATGCTCGGCCCCATAGAGTTCATAGAGGCTTTAGGCAACATCGTATCCTATGTGCGTCTAATGGCGGTCGGCACTGCGTCCGTAGTGATGGCCCTTGTTGCCAACAGGATGGGCGAGATGGCCGACAACATGGTCCTGGGCGTCGTAATCGCCGGGCTCATTCATTGCCTCAACCTTCTTTTGAGCATATTGAGCCCGTCCATTCAGTCCATGAGGCTCCAGTATGTGGAGTTCTTCAGCAAGTTCTACGAGGGTGGGGGCAGGCTGTATAAGCCTTTCAAAAAGAAGTAAAGGGTGCTTCTAAAAATTGCTCTTTTTCCCGATCTCTTTGTCAGGGCGGAAATAAAAATGCTCACATATTGTCATATATGCTGCGCTTTTTATTTTCACCCTTCCTCGACCTCGGAAAAAATATCTAATTTTAGAAACACCCTGAAAAAGAATATCGAATATCGAATATCAGGAGGTGTATATGGAAAAGGGATTAATAGCCCTGGCCGCTGCCATAGCCATAGGGCTCCCGGCTCTGGCGACCGGCTGGGCGCAGAGCAGGATAGGCTCTGCCGGGGCCGGGACAATAGCGGAAAAGCCTGAGCTAGCGGGCATCGTCATTATCCTTGTGGCCATACCCGAGACGATGGTCCTCCTGGGGTTCGTGGTCGCCTATCTCATAATAAGCGGCTGAAGATGGCTGAAGACACCCTTATAACAGCCCTCGACGAGGACGCGAGGGCACAGGCGGCGCGTATCATAGAAGACGCGCGTGAGGCCGGTGAAGCTGTCTTGCGTGAAGCTCGCGCGGAAGTCTCGCGTGAACGGGAGACGCGCGCCCTGGAATTGGAAGCCCAACTCAAGGGGCAGAGGGCCGCGCTGTTGAATACAGCCCGTACCAGGGCTTCGGCTTGCAAACTCAGCGTCAGGCACGCCCTGGTGGAAAGGGCGCTGAATGAAGCCGAGAAAAGGTTTTCCTCCATGGCGAAAGAGGAGTACAGGCATCTTTTGAACCAGCTCTTCTCAGAGCTCAAGTCCGAATGGGAAAAACAAAGGCCCGGGGAGAGCCCAATTGTACTCGTGAACCCGGCTGACACAGGCCTGTTGGAGACAGCCTTCATGCTCAAGGCCGACGAAGGGGTCGTGCTCGGGGTCGTCTTCTCGTCAATAGACGCCGCCGTGAGGTTCGAGAACACCATCCCTGCAAGGCTTTTCAGGGCTAAGGCCGTGATGGTCCCGGCGATAAATGAGATGCTCTTTGACGAGGTCTTTTCGTGAAGAGGGCTTTGAAAAAGCCTGTGGCTTCTGACTTGAGTTATTTCAACGCACGGGTGCGCGCGATGAGGGGCGCACTTTTGCGGAAGGCCGACTATGAGCCGCTCATGAGGCTTGCGTCCGCAGAGGCGCTGCTCGAAAAACTCAAAGCCACTGAATACGGCCCTTTTATCGAGGCGGCATCCGGCAGGTACGCTGAACCGCTGGAGGCGCTCTCGAACGCCCTTGTCGCGGACCTTGCCGGGTCATTGGGCCAGCTCTGGAAAATAGCGCCGGACGGGGCGAGGCCGCTCCTTAAAGCCGTCTTTTCCAACTGGGAGGTCTTTGACCTCAAGACCCTTGTGAGGGGCTTGTCTCGCGGCGTCAAGCGAGATGAGATAAAGGCCGCTCTCATTCCAGCCGGAGAGTTCGATATGGCCGCTCTCAACACGCTCCTTTCGTCAAAGGACCTCCCTGACCTCGTAGGCTTTCTCGAGACATGGGGTAGCCCTTACTCTGGTGTCCTCAAGCCAGGGCTCAAGGAGTACCAGAGAAGCGCCAGGATAATAGAAATGGAACTTGGCGCGGACCTTCGGACTAACAGGCTCCTTCTTGAGGCGTTGTCGGCCGGGCCTGCGGACACCCGAATAATGAGGGACTGGCTTGGACTGAAAGCAGATCTCCAGAACGCGCTCACGCTTTTTAAAATAGCGGGTGAGGGATATGCGCAAGAGGCGGCGGCAGGCTTTTTCATCGAGGGCGGCGTCAAATTGAAACGCTCAAACTTCGTGAGGCTCTCTGGGCTCAAGGGAAAAGAAGAGCTTTTGAACGCACTCAAGGAAACCGGCGGCAGCGTCATAAGAAATGTATTGGACAAAGCTGGTCCTGACCCCATGCTCATGGAAGAGTTCGCGGAGGACGCGCTAAAGGAGCGGTTGAGGGCGCTTTCCATCATAGACCCGCTTTCAATCGCTCTCCCGGCCTCTTACATATATATGAAGGTGAGAGAGATTAAGAACCTGCGGCTCATCGCAAGGGGCGCGGCTTTCGGCGTGCCGCTCGATGAGCTGCGGCGTCTTGTCTTCTACCCGGTATAAAATATGTCTGACTTCCTTGTGATAACCGGCCAGGGCGCCTCATTAGGCTTCCAGACCGCTGGGCTTGAGACCCTCGAGGTCGACTCTAAGACAGATATCTCAGGGCTCCTCCTCGGGCTCCAGTCTGGGGCGAAGTATGGGCTCATCGCAATAGAGGAGCACCTTCTGGAGAAGGTATCAACGAACGCGATGAAGCGCCTCCGGAAAAAGGGCCTTCCCGTGATAATACCCATAAACCTCCCGATGAAGTGGGGCGAAGCCGAAGCAGGCGAATCGCCAGTGTTAAGGCTCATTCGACGCGCCATCGGCTATCAAATAAAGCTCAAGAGATGAAATGAAAGAGACAAGGGGAAAAATATACGGAGTAGCCGGGCCGACGGTCCTTGTAAAGGGCATGGCCGGGCCTGTCATGAACACGGTCTGCCTGGTGGGCAAGCAGGGGCTTCTGGGCGAGATAATCCGCATCAAGGGCGAGCTCGTCACGCTTCAGGTCTACGAGGACACCAGTGGCATCTCGGTCGGCGAAGAGGTTATAAGCTACGGCATACCACTGAGCGTCACTCTCGGGCCGGGCCTTCTTACAGGCATATTCGACGGCATACAGAGGCCGCTTGAAAAGATAAGACAGGCCGCCGGAGGCTTCATAACAAGGGGCATAAAATTCGAGGCGCTCGATATCGACAGGCTTTGGGAGTTCACGCCCCTGAAGAAAAAAGGCGACTTCGTGGAGCCCGGTGACATAATCGGCACTGTCCAGGAGACCGAAAGAATAGTCCACAAGATAATGGTCCCTCCGGGCCAGTCCGGGACAATAACCGAGATAAAAACCGGCAAGGTCTCCGGGGCCGAGTATGTCTGCATGTTAGAGAAGGGGAAGTTCATCGGGCTATTCCAGGAGTGGCCGGTGAGGAAGCCCAGGCCCTTCGCGGCAAAGCTGCCGCCCTCTACGCCGTTCATAACCGGACAGAGGGTCTTTGATACGCTCCTACCTGTCGCCGAAGGCGGCACTGCCATTGTGCCCGGAGGCTTCGGCACCGGAAAGACTGTCGTCGAGCAGTCGATAGCCAAGTTCTCCAGGAGCGACATAGTCGTCTATGTCGGGTGCGGTGAGCGCGGCAACGAGATGTCAGAGATATTGAGCGACTTCCCGGCACTGAAAGACCCGACATCAGGGTTGCCGCTGAGCCTTCGCACGGTGATAGTGGTCAACACCTCGAATATGCCGGTGGCCGCCCGGGAGGCCTCGATATTCACCGGCATAACCATAGCTGAATATTTCAGGGACATGGGCTACAGCGTAGCCATGCTCGCGGACTCCATCTCCCGCTGGGCGGAGGCCTTGCGGGAGATCTCATCACGGTTGGAGGAGATGCCCGGTGAGGAGGGCTTTCCGCCGTATCTTGCGACCCAGCTCGGCATATTCTACGAACGGTCCGGAAAAGTGAGGTGCTTGGGGACCGACAACAGGACAGGCTCTGTCACGGTCATCAGCGCGGTGTCGCCTCCGGGCGGGGATTTTTCCGAGCCGGTCACGCAGGCGTCGTTGAGGTTCGCGGGCTCTCTCTGGGCGCTCGACCCGGACCTGGCGTACAGGAGGCATTTCCCGGCCGTGAACTGGCTTGCGAGCTTCAGCCTCTATCAGGCCGAGCTGAACGACTGGTTCGTTTCAGAGGTCGCGGAGGACATGGTGAAGCTTCGCGGGCGGCTCTACTCGCTCCTCCGGAGGCAGACCGAGCTTCGCGACATAATACAGATAATCGGCGTGGAGGCGTTGCAGGAAGCTGACAGGCTCACGCTCGAAGTCGCGAACCTCGCGACCGAGGCTTTCTTGAAGCAGAGCGCCTTCAGCGAGGTGGACGCGTTCAACACCTACGAGAAGCAGTACGGGATATTGAAGTCCATATTCACCTTCATGGAAAGCGCAGAGGCCGCATTGAAAAGGGGCGTGTACATCGAGACCATTCTGGAAAACCCGATAAGGGGCAGGATAACGCGCATGAAGGAGTTCCCGAACGAGGGTTTCTCGAAAAAGGCAGAAGAGATGATGCGCGACATAGAAAACGAGTTCACCATGCTGGAAGAAAAGTAGGATGGACTCGATTTCCGTTGGAGGCCCGAAATTGACGATTGATCTCATAAAACGCGAGTACCGCACCATAAGCTCCATATCAGGCCCGCTCATTTTCGTCGAAAAGCTCTCGGGTGGCAGCCTCGGGGAGATGTGCGTGGTCGAGCTTGCCGACGGCGAGAAGCGCACCGGACAGATACTTCAGCTCATGGGGACAACGGCCATAGTGCAGGTGTTGCAGGGCACTTCCGGTATAGACTCAGACGCTTCAAGCGTCCTGCCGACCGGCGAGACCGCAAGGATAGGAGTTTCAAAAGAGCTTTTCGGCAGGGTCCTGAACGGCTTTGGCGAGCCCATAGACGGCCTGCCGCCGATAATACCGGATGAGTACCTCGACATCAACGGGCTGCCCATGAACCCGGCTGCGCGCGAGAAGCCCGACTTTTTCGTGCAGACGGGCATATCGGCAATTGACGGACTAAATACGCTCGTGCGGGGGCAGAAACTCCCCATCTTCTCGGGCGCGGGATTGCCGGCCAAGGAACTCGCCCTCCAGATAGTCAGGCAGGCAAAGGTCTCTGAGGCGGCGGACTTCGCGGTCATCCTCGGCGCGATGGGCATCACATCGAGGGAGGGCTTCTTTTTCAGGAAGTCGCTTCAGGAGGCAGGCGCGCTCGAACGGACGATAGCCTTCATAAACGAAGTGAGCGACCCGACGATAGAGAGGCTCTTCACGCCGCGTATTGCGCTCACGGTCGCCGAGTATCTCGCCTTCGAGCACGGATACCATGTGATGGTCGTCCTGACCGACATGACCTCATATTGCGAATCTCTCCGCGAGATAGGCAGCGCGAGGGAGGAGATACCGGGCAGGAGGAGCTACCCCGGGTACATGTACACCGACCTTGCCACGCTCTACGAGAGGGCCGGGAGGCTCAAAGGAAAAAAAGGCTCTGTCACTCTCATGCCTATTTTGACCATGCCCGACGACGACATAACGCACCCCATCCCTGACCTCACTGGCTACATAACAGAGGGGCAGATAGTCTTGAGCCGCGCCCTGCACAGGAAGGGCATATACCCGCCCGTGGATGTGCTGCCGTGCCTCTCCAGGCTCATGGGCCTCGGCATAGGAGAGGGCAAGACAAGAGACGGCCACAGGACCATCTCAGACCAGCTCTACTCGGCGTACGCGAGGGGCATGGATGTAAGAAGGCTCGTCACGATAGTCGGCGAGGAGGGCTTGTCAGACCTCGACAGAAAATACCTTGCCTTTGCCGACGAGTTCGAGAGGAAGTTCGTGGGGCAGGGTGAGGCCGATCGCTCGATAGACGAAACGCTCGATTTAGGGCTTGAGCTTCTGAAGTCCGTTCCCGAAAGGGAGGCCGTAAGGAGAAAATAATATGGCGGTACTTGAAAAGAGCGCGCCGACGAGGGAGCAGTTTCTGGCCCTCAGAAGGCGCTGCGAAGTCATAGGCAAGGGGTTGGAGCTTCTGAAGAGCAAGAGGGAAGCCCTGATGAAAGAGTTTTTCGGCATCGTCGACGAGTCGATAAGGTTGAGGGACGAGCTTACGGCCATGCTTGCCAGCGCGCAACGCGGCCTTGAGAGGGCCAGGGCATTGAATGGAGTCGCGGTCGAGTCGTTCGCCTATGGCGCGAAAAGGCATGTCTCATTGAACATCAGGGCAAGAAATGTATGGGGCGTGTTCATCCCCGAGATAGAGGATGTGCATCTTGCGAGGACCCTTGACGCGATGGATATGTCCCCTGTCGGCGAAAGCGCAGGCGTAATCGACACGGCGCGCAGGTTCGAAGCCGCGTCCGAATTGATAGTGAAGATAGCCTCCAGGGAGATACGGCTCACGGCAATAGGGGAGGTCATAAGGTCTGATTCGAGGAAGATAAACGCCATAACCGAAGTGATACTCCCGTCGATAAAAAACCGAGTCAAGTACATCGAAAGGGTCCTTGAGGAAAGGGAACGGGAAGAGATATTCCGCCTCAAGAGAAATAAGGCAAGAAGACAGGCAGCAGGCAGCTAAAACCTGTGTTTTTGTTTGTCATTCTGAGCGAAGCGAAGAATCTGCCCTGAACCGTGACCGCGGCCTTTGTCCGTAACCGGAAAACGGATACGGATACCGGATTTTCCCCGAAACATCCCTCTTGTATTAATTCACCTCCTTCTGGTATATTACCTCTTTTCAATCCATATTCCGGAGCCGCAAGTGATAGAGAGATACACGAGAAAAGAGATGGGCCGTATCTGGGAGCCTGATAACAGGTTCAGGAAGTGGCTCGAAGTCGAATTGGCCGCCTGCGAGGCGTGGAACAAGCTCGGCAAGATTCCTGACAAGGCCCTGAAGACGATAGTCAAAAAGGCCGACTTTAATGTGGCCCGCATAGATGAAATAGAAAAGACAGTAAAGCACGATGTCATCGCCTTCCTGACTTCGGTCGCCGAGTTTGTCGGCCCGGACTCCCGCTTCATACACATGGGCCTGACCTCTTCCGACATACTCGACACTTCTCTGGCGCTCCAGTTGAGGGAAGCGGCTGACCTCATAATGGACGACATAAAGGCCCTTCGCGAAGTCTTGAAGAAGAGGGCTTACGAGCACAAGGACACGCCCATGATGGGCCGCTCGCACGGCATACACGCCGAGCCCATGACCTTCGGCCTGAAGATGGCGCTCTGGTACGACGAGATGGGCAGGAACCTTGAGAGAATAGAGCGCGCAAAAGAGGTTATCTCTTACGGCAAGCTCTCGGGCGCTGTCGGCACCTTTTCGCAGATAGACCCGAAAGTAGAGACCTATGTCTTGAAAAAGCTCGGCCTCAAGCCCGAGTCAGTAGCTACCCAGGTCGTGCACAGGGACAGGCACGCCGAGTACTTTAACGCTCTGGCCATAACCGCCGCCTCCCTTGAGAAGTTCGCGGTTGAGATACGCCACCTCCAGAGGACCGAGGTGCTTGAAGTAGAAGAGCCGTTCACCAGAGGACAGAAGGGCTCTTCCGCCATGCCGCACAAGAGAAACCCCATCCTTTCGGAGAACATCACGGGGCTCGCGAGGCTTGTGCGCGGATACGCGGCAAGCTCGATGGAGAACATAGCCCTGTGGCACGAGAGGGACATAAGCCACTCGTCAGTCGAGAGGGTCATTGCGCCGGACGCCACCATAGCCCTTGATTTCATGCTCGCGAGGGCGACGGGCCTCATGAAAGACCTTGTCGTGTACCCGCAGAACATGCTCGACAACATCGACAAGCTCAAGGGAGTCGTCTTCTCGCAGAAGGTTCTCTTGAAGCTAATTGACAAGGGCACCACGAGGGAAGAGGCCTACGCCATAGTGCAGAGGAACGCGATGAAAGTTTGGGAAGGGCTCGGCGATTTCAGGAGCCTCCTTATCGACGACCCCGAGGTCATGAACTTTATCACGGTAAAGGAACTGGACGCCTGCTTCGACATAAAGCCGTACCTGAAGCATGTTGATTACATATTCAAGAGGACTTTCAAGGGGCGCCTCTAAAAATTGCTCTTTTTCCCGATCTCTTCGTTAGGTTGGAGCTAAAAATGCTCACATATTGTCATATATGCTGCGCTTTTTATTTCCACCCTTCCTCGACCTCGGAAAAAATATCTAATTTTAAGAGGCACCCCAAAAAGTATTAAAACGCGGAGGCTTTTTTCATGGAAAAGCGCGAGAAGATCTACGAAGGCAAGGCAAAGCAGCTCTTTACGACCGACAACCCGGACCTCCTTGTCCAGTACTTCAAGGACGAGGCAACCGCGTTTGACGGCAAGAAAAAGGGCATAATAGAGCACAAGGGGATACTGAACAACAAGATATCCTCGCGGATATTCAAGATGCTCGAGGAAAAGGGCATCAAGACCCATTTCGTCGACACCCTTTCCGACAGGGAGATGCTCGTCAAAAGGCTCCGCATAATCCCGGTCGAGGTCGTCATAAGGAACATCGCGGCAGGGAGTCTTTGCAAGAGGCTCGGCCTCGAAGAGGGGCTTGAATTAAAGGAGCCGACCCTCGAGTTCTTCCTCAAGAACGACCCGCTCGGCGACCCCATGATAAACGAATACCACGCGAGGGTATTCGGCTGGGCAACGGACGCGGAGCTTAACCAGATGAAGGAAACGGCGTTCAAGATAAACAAAATCCTTTCGGAATTTTTTAGCGTTAGGGGTATAATACTCGTTGACTTCAAGCTGGAGTTCGGCGAGCACAAAGGAGAAGTGCTCCTCGGGGACGAGATAACCCCCGACGGGTGCAGGCTCTGGGACAAGGCCACGCGCGAGAAGATGGACAAGGACAGGTTCAGGAGAGACCTGGGCAAGGTCGAAGAGGCCTACCAGGAAGTCCTGAGAAAGGTGATGGAATAGCATGAAGGCGAAGGTCTATGTTACCCTG
>MGPK01000054.1 GCA_001795535.1 Deltaproteobacteria bacterium GWA2_54_12 | reverse complement strand
TCTTCATCGTAGGCGACATAGGCGTTGAGCCTTATCGGCTCGCCGTGGTCGCGGCAGGCAAAGTCGCGCAGGACATCGAAGCGCATGCCGTAGCCGCCGTTGCGCGTGATGTTAGCGACATCTATGTACAGGCCTATCCTCTGGGCTTTCTTGCCGTTCATGAGTTCTGTTTGCCCCTTTGTGCGTTATATGTCGAGGTTCGAGACCTCTAAGGCGTGCTTTTCAATGAAGGCCCTTCTCGGCTCGACCACATCCCCCATGAGCTTGGTGAAGATGGCGTCGGCTTCGACAGCGTCCTCTACCTTCACCTGCAGGAGCACCCTTTTTTCAGGGTCCATCGTCGTCTCCCAGAGCTGTCCGGGGTTCATCTCTCCAAGACCTTTGTACCTCTGTATTGAAAGGCCCTTCTTGCCGAACTCCAGCACATGGTCCACAAGGCCCTTGTATGTGGGTATCTCGGTGTCCGCTGCGCCGTTAGTGACGACAAATGGCGGCTCGCCGGATTCTTTTATGGCCTTTGTAAGGGATTTCAATTCCATGAACTCGGCGGAGCTGAAAAGGTCCCTGTCGATAACTGTTTCAGTTGTTATGCCGTTTCTCCTCGATGCGCACCTTACGGTGAAGCTGTCGTGCTCAGGGTCTTTCACGGAAGTGAACTGCGGAATGCTCAGGCCAAGACCTTTCAAATGGGCGCTTACGGAACCGATAAGCCCGTTGACCGCGGCTTCGCTCTTGAGCGACTCGGCGCTGACTGCGTCCTGGAGAGCGAGCCCCTCGATTATAGCAGAGTCTCTGCCGCGCCGTTCCATTCTGGCAAGGGACCTGCAGAACCTCGATATTTTTTTGAGCATCGTAAGGAGCGATTTCCCCTGCAGAGGCCCTCTTTTGCCGTCCGGCACGATGGAAAGGCCGTCGTGCACCTGGTCGAAGATAAAGTCTTCGAGGGCGGAGTCGTCCTTAAGGTATCTTTCGTCCTTGCCCCTTTTGACCTTAAAAAGAGGCGGCTCGGCGATGTAGAGGTGGCCGTTCTCCGCCAGGGATTTCATCTGGCGGTAGAAGAAGGTAAGAAGGAGCGTCCTTATGTGGCTGCCGTCGACATCGGCGTCGGTCATTATGATGATGCGGTGGTAGCGGAGCTTTTCAGGCTTGAAGTCGTCGTTGCCAATGCCGCAGCCCAGGGCCATTACCATGGTCCTTATCTCCTCGTTGGAGAGGACCTTGTCGAACCTGGCTTTTTCCACATTCAGTATCTTTCCCTTCAACGGAAGGATAGCCTGGTACCTTCTGTCTCGGCCCTGTTTGGCCGATCCGCCCGCGGAGTCTCCTTCGACTATGAATATCTCGGAGAGGGCAGGGTTGGTCTCCTGACAGTCGGCGAGCTTTCCCGGGAGAGCGGAAGAATCGAGCGCGCCCTTTCGCCTTATTATTTCCTTGGCCCTTCTGGCGGCTTCCCTGGCGCGCGCGCCGTCAACGGCCTTGTTCACTATCTTCTTGGCGACAGCGGGGTTTTCCTCGAGGAAGGTGGCAAGCACATCATTCACGATGGCCTTTACATAGCCTTCCACCTCGGAGTTGCCGAGTTTGGTTTTTGTCTGCCCTTCGAACTGCGGGTTAGGTAGCTTGACGCTTATGACGGCTACGAGCCCTTCCCTCACATCTTCGCCCTGCAATGATTCGCCCTTGAGGTCTTTGATGAGGTTCTTTTCAGAGGCGTAGCTGTTAATGCTTCTGGTGAGGGCGGACTTGAAGCCTATCATGTGGGTGCCGCCCTCGATGGTGTTTATGTTGTTGGCGTACGAATAAATGTTCTCGTTGTACGAGTCGGTCCACTGGAGGGCCATCTCCATCTGCACGGACTCTTTTTCGCCGGACATGAAGATGACCTTGGGGTGTATGGCGGTTTTGGACTGGGCGAGGTGCTCGATGAAGCTCACAATGCCGCCCTTGTACTGGAACTCGTGGAACTTCTCGGACCTTTCGTCCTTTATGGTTATCTTTATCCCGGCGTTGAGGAACGAAAGTTCTCTCAGGCGCTGGCTCAGGGTGTCGAAACTGAAATCGGTCACCTCGAATATTTCGGAGTCAGGCTTGAAAGACACGGTCGTGCCGGTCTTTTTTGTTTTGCCTTCGACGGTCAGGGGCTTCACGGGCTTGCCCCGCTCGTACCTCTGCTGGAATACCTGGCCGTCCCTTTTTATTTCGATGTTGAGCCACTCGGAGAGGAAGTTCACGACCGTGACGCCGACTCCGTGAAGGCCGCCCGAGACCTTGTAGGCCTTGTTCTCGAACTTGCCTCCGGCGTGAAGCTCGGTGAGGACGACTTCGACCGTGGGCTTTTTCTTCTCGGGGTGGAGCTTCACCGGGATGCCCCTGCCGTCATCTATGACCGTGACAGAGTTGTCCTCGTGGATTATGACATCGATGTTCTTGCAATGGCCCGCGAGGGCTTCGTCAACGGAGTTGTCCACGACCTCGTAGACGAGGTGGTGGAGGCCCATGGGGCCGGTCGAGCCGATGTACATGGCGGGCCGTTTTCTTACGGCTTCGAGGCCTCCAAGTACTTTAATGGATTTTTCGTCGTAGGAGCCTTGCTGGTTCACTGGTTCTTCCGTATCCTTTTTCAAATCTTCAATTCCTTTCTTCTTAATGTTTTGTCTGAAAGAGAAGAAAAGTGGTATTCCAAACAATACATTCTAACACGGAAAAGGGCTTTTTTTCCAGAAAAAACCGGGAAAGGCCCATACGGGAAGCATATTGAAAATTAAAGGGATTTTGCTGGGACAGGAGAAAGGGTCGGTTACGGGGGGCAAATACGGGCCGAGATGACAAGACGCGCCGAAGAGGATATAATACGATTATCCAGCCAGAGGACTTCATCCCGTTTATCTCCAGCCTGTATAGTCTCATACAAAATCATTCAGGGATCATCCTTGAGCGTCTTCGCGTCATCCCCGGTGAGAAAAGAGGGCCCATGGTCATGAAAAGTCAGCCGGGCATTGGCGTGTCCAGGGAGGGCTTCAGAGAAATACTCGAGGCTTCGAGCGACGGCATTATCATCGCAGGAGAGGACGGCTGTATCCTGTTCTGGAACCACGCCTCAGAGCGCATGTTCGGGTATACCCCGGAGGAGGCCTCAGTCATAAAGATAGTCGACCTTATGCCTGAAGAATACCATGAGCGGCACAAGGAAGGTTTCGGCAAGTTCATCAAAACAGGAAAAGGCAGCATAATGGGCAGGACCGTCATCGTCAAGGCCAGGCGCAGGGACGCGGCGGTTTTTCCTGTAGAGCTGAGCCTTGCCAGCCACAAATCAGGCGGCAGATGGGCCGTCGCCGCCATAATCCGGGACATCACAGAGCGCAGGGCCTACGAGCATAAGCTGGCACACCAGAGCAGGCTGCTCGTGAAAGCTAACAAGGAGCTTGCCCTCCTCGCAAAAATATCCGCCCTGCTGAACCAGTCGATGGAGTTCTCCGAGCTGCTCAATATCATCCTTGACACGATAACCCAGATCGACATATTCAAGCTCGAGCGCAGCGGCGGCATCTTCATCCTCAGGGACGGCGTGCTTACGCTTGCCGCCCATCTGGGCCATAATGAAGATTTTCTGGAAAAACACAAGGCCATAAAGATCGGGGAATGCCTGTGCGGGTTGGCCGCAGAGACAGGGGAGGTAGTAACTTCAATGAATTCGCACGAGGACCCAAGGCATACGGTCTCGTACGAGGGCATGCGGCCCCACGCGCATATCATAGTCCCCCTGAAGGCCAAAGACAGGGTCGTGGGCGTCCTTTACCTGTATCTGCAAAAAGGCATCGCCGTTGACAGCGCCAGGAAGTCTTTTCTTGAATCGATAGGAGGGATACTCGGGGTCGCCATCAGCAACTCGCTCCTTTATGAGGAGACCAGACGCCTGGCGCTCCATGACCCTCTCACCGGGCTGGCCAATAAAAGGCTGCTGAACATCGAGCTCGAAAGGAACTTCGTGCTGGCGAAAAGATATGAAAGGCCGTTCTCGTGTCTTATGCTGGATATAGACCTCTTCAAAGTTTATAACGACAGCCATGGACATGTGGCAGGAGATCAGATGCTGCAGAAAGTCGCCGGGGCCATAAAGAGCTCGCTCCGGGAGACCGATCTAGCGGCCAGGTACGGAGGCGAGGAGTTCTGCGTCATATTGCCGGAAACCGCCGTCGAGAGCGCGGCACTGGTGGCCGGAAAAATACGGGAGGCCGTGAAGACAAAAACCGGAATAACCGCAAGCCTTGGAGTAGCCGCGTTCGACTCACGCATGCCAGGGCCGGGCAGTATGGTAGAGTCGGCTGACAGGGCGCTTTACAGCGCGAAAAAAAAGGGCAGGGACAGGGTCGAAGTATGCCCCTGGCCCTGAATCGCAAAAAAAAGCAGATTTATCGGAAGAGCAGAAGTGGAATACGGCAGGACATTATTATAGAGGTCGTCGTGCTGCCTATTATCAGGTCGCGGATGCGCGAGTGGCCGTAGGCGCCGATTACCAGCAGGTCGATGTTGTTGGACGCGGCATAGGACTGGATGGCTTCATCGGGGTAACCTGCTTCAAAGCTTGAACGCACCGCATAGCCGCCGCGCTCAAGCTTTGCGGCCGCCGAACCAAGAGTTTTACGCGTTTCATCGCTGTCACGGCCGACGGTAACTACATGGCATTCCATCCCTTGCAAAAGCGGGTTGCTGATAACATATTCCAGCGCCCTGGTCGAGCTTGCCCCTCCGTCGAAGGCTATGAGGAATTTTTGAATCGGATGGAACGAGGCAGGCGTTACTAACAGTGGCTTGCTTACCGCGCGGGCGACGCGCTCAAGATTGGAGCCGATGTGCATGGCGTCGAATTCGGCGAACTCGCCCCTTTTGCCGATAACGATTATCTCCGCGTCGTTTTCAAGCTCTGAGATTGTTTCCGTCAGAGTCCCCCTTCTTTTTATCGAGGTTATCTCCAGTACGCCCTCTGCGCGCAGCCGTTGTTCCGCGTGCTTGAGTATCAGGCGGCCTTTTCGCTGCTCCAGCTGTGCGCGAACCTCGTCCGCTTGCGTCAGCTGCTCAAGGAGCTCGCTGCTGGCGTCGATACCTATTGTCCCGCTCAGGTCTGAAAGGGAGGCCCTCTCCGGAGAGTAAGGCAGGACATTAAGCAGCTCAACCGCAGCATTGATGCGGCCGCTCAACCATGCGGCGTGGGCGCATACGCTGTCCGAGAACCCTGAGCCGTCGATGCAGGCAAGTATCTTTTTCATCTATACCTCTCTTAGTGATCCGTGACTCGTTCGAAAGCGTCGGGCTTGTCATGGACGGCGAGCTTGTCGATTATGGTCGCGCTTGCCTTGTTGAGCCCCACCAGTTCGACAGCCGCGCCTTCCCTGCGGAATTTCAAAACGACCTTGTCGAGGGCTGATACGGCCGAGATGTCCCAGAAGTGTGCCTCCGTCAGGTCAATGCGCACCTTTTCGATAGCTTCCTTGAAATCAAAGGCCGCGATGAAAGCTTCAGCAGACGCGAAAAATACCTGACCGTAAACATGGTATACGCGCTCGTCCCCTTCTTCGGAGAGCTTTGATTTCACGGACAGAAGGCGGGAGACCTTGCGCGCGAAGAAAAGGGCGCTTATCAGCACGCCAGCGAATACGCCTTTAGCCAGGTCATGAGTGGCGACCACGACTATTACCGTCGCGGCCATGACGAGGCTGGAGCTTTTGGGATGCGTGCGCAGGCTGGCGAGAGAAGACCAGCTGAATGTGCCGATTGCGACCATTATCATGACTGAAACGAGAGCCGCCATGGGTATCTGCCTAACCCATGCCCCAAGCACCAGTATCAGGAAAAGAAGGAACCCTCCAGCGAAAAAGGTCGACAGCCTCCCCCTTCCGCCAGATTTTACATTTATGACCGATTGGCCAATCATCGCGCAGCCTGCCATGCCGCCCAGAAAGCCGGTAACTATGTTTGCCGCGCCCTGGCCCCAGCATACGCGGTTTTTGTCGCTTCCCGTGTCCGTAAGGTCGTCCACGATGGACGCGGTCATCAGCGATTCAAGAAGACCCACCACCGCAAGGGTGAGAGAATAGGGGAGTATGATCATCAATGTCTCAAATGTCAGCGGTATCTGGGGGAAGAAAAACGCGGGCAGCTGGGAAGGAAGCTCTCCCATATCCCCGACTGTCCTGAGCCCGAAGCCCGCAACGATACTTATTGCTGAAAGCGCGATAATGCAAACCAGTGGCGATGGAATAGCTTTCGTAATCCGCGGAAAAAGGTAGATGATACCAAGCCCCAAGGCGACCATGGCGTACATCTGCCAGCCTGTCCCGGCAAATTCCGGGAGCTGGGCCAGGAAAATCAGAATTGCCAGGGCGTTTACAAAGCCTGTCATGACAGAGCGCGACACGAAACGGAGCAGGACCCCGAGTTTGAATACACCGGCAAGGACCTGGAATATCCCTGTCAGTACCGTTGCCGCCAGCAGGTACTGAAGGCCGTGCTCTTTAACGAGGGTTATCATAAGAAGAGCCATTGCTCCGGTCGCCGCGGATATCATGGCGGGACGGCCCCCCACGACAGCAATCACCACGGCCATTGAGAAGGAGGCGTACAGGCCTATTTTAGGGTCTACCCCGGCTATCGCTGAAAAGGCGATGGCCTCAGGTATGAGCGCGAGAGCCACTACCATGCCGGCCAGCAGGTCGCCACGGATATTCCCGAGCCATTCGAGTCTGATTCGTGAAAACGACATTAGTATAAACCTCGTTATTTTTGCTGTGCTGTCATGCGGCATCAAGCACTATTATTCGATACTGGCTTATGGTCCGGGATTTATTGCAGAGGAAATGGGCCTTCTTGAAAGCGGACAAACAGCCGCCTCTTCGGTCCGGGGTGCTCCTGAATGCTTTTAATTTATAAGGTGTTGAATTGCGAGGAAAAAATGGGGTGGACGAGGGGATTCGAACCCCCAACCCCCGGAGTCACAGTCCAGTGCTCTAACCGTTGAGCCACGTCCACCATAGGGAAGCTTGAAGCGGGTACTTATCAAATTTTTTTAACATAAGGAGCCCCCGGGTGTCAATATAAATGCGCCTCCAGCAGGCCTGTATTTAAATCGGGTTTAAATTTCCCCTTTACAGTAGTACTATGTTTTTAATGTACACGAAAGCTTTTGAAAAACTTGCCGCCGCTCTCTCAAGGGGGGCGTCTGTCCTTACCGTAAACGCGAGGCTGACCCGCCATCTCGCCTCTGAGTACGACCTTGCCATGAAACGGTCCGGAAAGACAGCATGGCCGACTGCCACGGTTATGCCATTTAACTCATGGGTGTCGGAGATCTGGGAAGAGCACGGGAGCACTCCGGCCCTTTCGGGCCTCAGGGCGCGCGTTCTGTGGGAGCGGGTCGTTGCCGCGGATCCTAAAGCCTCGGGGAGCTGGCCGTCATCCGGGGTTGCCAGAGCCTCTTTTGAGGCGATGAGGCTCATGAGCGAGTACGGGATGGAGCTGCCCAGGGAAGATATCTATCTTACCGAGGAGGCGAAAGCCCTTAAAAGGTGGTCAGATTCTTATGCGGCAGAGCTTAAAACGCTCGGCTATATCGGGGAAGCGCAAATCGCATCCCAGGTGAAAAGGCTCATTGAAAGGGGCGTGCCGATTCCCAGTGAAGTCATACTGGCGGGTTTTGACGAGCTCTCACCGGCCGTGTCTTCCATTGCCGGGGCTTTGGCCCGGCGCGGCTCGGCTTCGGCCTTCTGGCCTGGGATAGCGGATATGCCGCCCGCCGGAGAGGCAGGGATCATAAACTGCCACGGCGAAGAAGACGAGGTAGTCCGGGCGGCCAGGTGGATAAGGGCAGTATACAGGCCGGGCAAGAGGATCGCAGTCATAGTGCCTGACCTCGAACAATACAGGAAAGCCATTATCCGTGAATTCACGGCTGAACTGTCTCCCGGCGAAGTCCTGCCAGAGGCTGAGGACAAACCGGTATTCAACATATCCCTCGGAGCGCCCCTTTCCGAAGAGCCGCTCGTTGGGTCTGCCCTGGACATACTTTCAATCGGAGATGGCAAGGAAAAGGCCTCTCTCCTCATCCAGGCGCTCAGCTCTCCATTTTTGCCGGGCGTTGACTCGTTCAGTTTTTCGAAGCTCGATTTGAAACTCAGGAATGAAAATAAAACAGAGGCCAGTCTTTTTGAGAGCAGGGCTTTTTTACAGGGCGAAGGCGCATTGAGACTTGGTGAGTGGCTCGCATGGCTTAAAGCCGCCGGAAAAAAACAGCCCCCAAGCGCGTGGGCAAAGGCCTTCACAGACCTCCTTGGCAGAGTAGGCTGGCTCAAGGGCATGAAGCTTTCAAGCGGCGAGTACCAGACCCTTGGCGCGTGGAACAAGGCCCTGGAGGGTTTTGCCTGCCTTGACGATGTGCTTGGCAAGGTCTCGAGAGGCGAGGCGGTCTCAAGGCTTGCTTCCATTGTGAGGGAGACGATACATCAGGTGGAAACGCCTGACGCTGACATACAGGTGTTAGGCCTTCTCGAGGCAACGGGCCTGTGGTTCGACCATATAAGGGTGCTCGGCTGCCATGAATACGCCCTTCCTTCAGAGCCGTCGCCAAACCCTTTCATACCGTTAAATATTCAGGCCGCCAAAGGCGTACCCCATTCGACAAGCGAAAGGGAGCTTGAGTTCGCCAGGGCCGTGACGAAAAGGCTCCTTTCGTCTGCCCCATCAATAGCCGTGAGCTGGCCGGCTGTCTTGGATGACAGGGAGCTGAGGGTCAGCCCGTTTTTCAGGGAGTGCGCCGTTATCGATGAAGGAGGTCTGCCGTCGTCCCGGCTTCTGGATATGCCGCAGACAGTGTTAGAGGAAGCCCCGCAGGACGGCCCCTTGCCAGTAAGCGACGAAGAACGGGCCGCTCTGCGCGGAGGCACTGCCATACTGAAGAACCAGTCGATATGCCCGTTCAGGGCTTTTGCCATGCACAGGCTTCACGCCGCCCCGCTCCCGGAAACAGCGCTTGACTTAAAACCTGAGACAAGGGGTAGCATACTCCATGAGGCCATGAAGCTTTTCTGGGAGGATGTCCGTGATTCCGGCAGGCTCAAGGAGTTGAAGGAATCCGGCGGGCTTGGCAAGTATGTCGAATCCATTGCTTCAAAGGCCCTCGAGGGCGCGAAAGTGCCGTCGCCGCTTTCAAAGCGTTTCATAGAGCTTGAACGCCAGAGGCTTTCGACTCTCCTCATTGACTGGGCAGAGCTTGAGCTTAAAAGGGGAGTGGGCTTCAGGGTAAAGACAGTCGAGCTTGAAAAGGAGCTTCAAGTAGGGGGCCTCGTCATAAAGGGCAGGGTGGACAGGATAGACGAGCTCGATGGCGGCGGCGAGCTGATAATCGACTACAAGACCGGAAGCCCCAAAACGAAAGACTGGCTGACGAAGCGTCCCATGGAGCCGCAACTCCTCGTCTACAGCATGGGCTCCGGGCCCAGCGCGGTCTCGTTCGCGAGGGTCGTGCCCGGCGAGTGCAGGTTTTTGGGGATAACAAGGGAAGAGAAGACCCTGCCCGGCATAAAGTCTTATGACAGCGACAGGTTTAAAACTGACGCGGGAGGCCTTGACTGGGAAGGCCTCATGAGTTTCTGGAAAGAGGCGTTGGAAGGGCTCGCGGCCGACTTCCTTGCCGGTGTGTGCGCCGTAGACCCGAACAACTTGCCAAATGACGACAGGGCTTGCAGGTATTGCGAGCTCGCGCTACTTTGCAGGGTATCTGACGGCGCAGGTGCCGGGGATGAAGGCGATGACGACTTTGATTAGACAGACTGATGATATCGCGCGTGAAAGGGCGCTTGACCCGTCGGCCTCTTTTGCGGTGCAGGCCCCTGCAGGTTCAGGCAAGACTGAGCTTCTGATGCAGCGCTACCTTACGCTTCTCGCGCTGGTAGAGCGGCCCGAGCAGATACTCGCCCTGACATTCACGAGGAAGGCGGCCGGTGAGATGAGCTCGCGCATCCTGGGGGCGATGGCAAAGGCATCGGTGGGCTATGCCCCGGCTGCCGCGCATGAGGCAAAGACGATTGATCTCGCGGCCCGGGCCCTCGAACGGGACGCCCAGATGGGCTGGTCGCTCCTTGAAAATCCGAACCGCCTGAAGGTGCAGACCATTGACTCGTTCTGCTCTTCGATCGTGCGCCAGATGCCTGTCCTGTCGGGCCTCAGCAGGTATTCGATAACCGACGAGCCGGAAGAGTTTTACAGGGAGGCCGCGGCAAGGACAGCCGCCCTTGTCGAGGAGGACGGGCCTGCCGGAGACGCTTTACGAAAGGCGCTCGGACATCTCGGCAATTCGGTAAAGGGACTCATAGACAGGCTCGTCATGATGCTCGAGCGGCGCGACCAGTGGCTGAGGCATGTGCAGCATGACGCTTCCGGAGAGGAACTCCGGGTGCTTCTTGAAGGGGCGCTTCAAAGGCTCATCGAATACGAGCTCAAGGCGATAGCAGAATCTTTCCCGCCGGGCATCGCTGGGATAATAGCGCCTTACGCGAGGTACGCCGCCTCGAATATCGAAGACCCTGAATGCCCTATAGCAAGCCTTGCGGAACTCGATGGACTGCCTTTGTGCGAGGCTTCGGCCCTGCGGGAGTGGCAAGGGATAAGGGAACTTTTACTGACAGCTAAAAACGAATTACGCAAACAGGTCAACAAGAACACAGGCTTCCCGGCTGGAAAAGGGGATGCCGCTGATAGGAAGAGGGAGTTCCAGGACCTGCTCCCTTCATTTGAAAGGTTCGGCAGTTTGACCGAGGCCCTCGCAAGGGTATCGCTCCTTCCTTCCCCCCGGTTTACCGAGGCTGAATGGGAGGCCCTGGACGCAATAATAAGCCTTCTGCCCATAGCGGAGACAATGCTCGCCGAGTGTTTCGCCGCGGAAGGCGCGGTCGATTTTCAGGCCGTGAGCCTCGCCGCCCTGAAGGCGTTGGGCAGTGAGGACGAGCCGACCGACCTCATGCTGTCGCTTGACCTCAAGATACAGCACATACTTGTCGACGAATACCAGGACACATCGCATACGCAGCTCTCGCTTCTGGAGGCCCTTACAAGGGGCTGGACGGACGGGGACGGCAGGACGCTTTTCGTGGTCGGCGACCCAATGCAGTCAATCTATCTTTTCAGGGAGGCTGAGGTGGGCCTGTTCCTTGAGGCCAGACAGGGCCGCATAGGCACGGTCAGCATGGAACCGTTGACCTTGAGCCGCAACTTCAGGTCGCATGAAGGGGTCGTCTCGTGGGTGAACGGGACAATGGAAGGGGCTTTCCCGTCCAGTGAAGATACATTCACCGGTGCAGTCGTTTACTCGCCTTCTGTTGCGGTTAAAGAGGATGTCGAGGGCAGCGGCGTGGATATGACCCTGTTCAGCGCCAAGGACGACGCCGCTGAAGCGCAAAAGGTAGTATCCATTTTGAAGTCAGTCCCCTCTGGCGAGAGCACGGCTATTCTCTGCCGTTCACGGGGAAACCTGAATTCGATAGTAGAGGCGCTTAAAAAAGAGGGAATTCTTTTCAGCGCGCAGTCAATAGACCCGCTGGCCGAAAGGACTTCGGTGCGGGATTTGATGGCGCTGCTGCGCGCTTTAAGCCACCCGCTCGACAGGGTCGCATGGCTCGCGTGCCTGCGCGCGCCGTGGTGCGGTTTGACTTTGTCGGACCTGCACGCCCTCTGCCACAAAGACAGGCAGGGGCCGGTGTGGGAGCTTCTTAATGACAGCGCGTTAGTAGAAGGCCTTTCAGAAGATGGACGGGCGAGGGCCGTAAAGTTCACCGTTCAGATGGGCAAGGCATTGAACGACTGGGGCAGGAGCGCGCCGTCAGAGGTGTTAAGAGGGCTCTGGATAAGCCTTGGCGGGCCAGCCTGTTGCGACGATGCTGGCAGGGAGGACGCCGCCCGCTTCCTCAAACTTGTCGAGGAGGTCGAGTCTTCCGGCAGGGTCTCAATTGAGGAGGTCGAGGGGCGCATGACAGGGCTGTACGCGGACCACTCGGCTACAGTTGGAGCTGAACTCGACATCATGACCATACACAGGGCCAAAGGCCTTGAGTTCGATAATGTCATAATCCCCGGCATGGGCAAGTCGTCGAGGGCAGAGGATAAAAAGCTCCTCGTCTGGCTGGAAAGGGGCGAAGAAGACCTTCTTCTCGCCCCTATCGAGAGCAAGGGCGCGGGTGATGGCAGTCGTATCTACTCGTATCTTTCGGCCCTTCAGAAGGAAAAGGCCGTCAACGAGGAAATAAGGCTTTTGTATGTGGCGGCGACAAGGGCGAAAAAAAAGCTGTTCCTTCTGGGACACATTGGCATGACCGAAGACGGGCAGATAAAGGCTCGTAACCGGTCTTTTCTTTCGCGGATACAGCACGCTTTGAGAGAAGATATGGTGGTCGAAGCGCAGCCGGTTGAAGAAGCTACTTCGAGCGCCCCTCTGAAGCTCAACAGGCTCCCCATCTCATGGGAGCTTCCGGTCGTGAAGGCCCCTCTTCCTTCAGAGGGTTTGTTTGTACCGCCCGCTGATGAAGAGCCCCGGTTCTATTGGGCAGGAGAAGCCGTAAAGCACCTTGGTACGGCAGTGCACAGGTATTTTTGCAGGATTGCTAAAGAGGGCGTGGATAAATGGGACGGACAGAGGATAAGGGGCGAAGAGCCGAGGATGCGCGCCATTTTGAAGGCGCTCGGGTTGAGCGGCGTTGAAGCCTCAAAGGCTTCGAAAGAGGGCGTGTCCATTCTCTTGAAGGCCCTTGAAGACGAAAAAGGCCGCTGGGTACTTTCGGCTCACGAAGAGGCCGCAAGCGAGCTGCCGTTGACCGCGGTCGTAAAGGGCGCGATAGTGAGAGTCGTCATTGACCGGACATTTGTGGACAATGAAGGGGTCAGATGGGTCATAGACTTCAAGACAGGCATGCACGCCGGAGGCTCGCTCGATGAGTTCCTTGAAAGCGAGCGGGAGAGGTACAAAGGCCAGCTTGCGAAGTACGAAGCCGCCTTGAGGGCCTACGGCGAGACCCGGCCAATTAAGAAGGGGCTTTATTATCCGGCGAACAGGGCGTGGGTGGAGGTACAATAATCCCCCTTAGTCCTCCTTTAGAAAAGGGGGAAGTTTAAGGCGAGCAGGTAGTGTGGGCTGCGCCCACCATCTCTCTGTCATTCTGAGGAGCCGGAGGCGACGAAGAATCTCGTGTTAAGATAAAAGTAGATTCTTATCTCGCCCCATCCTGTGGCTCGACCCTTCGGGCCTTCTCGCTTGCGCTCGAAGTTCAATTTTTGCTATCCCTGCAAAAATTGTCGCTGCGCTCAGAATGACAGATAAAGGCAAGTGTTGGGTTACGTTTCGCTAATCCAACCTACTATCCATCACGGAACGCTCGAATAAAATAAAAAAGGCCGCGCTCCTTAAGAGCGCGGCCTTTATATTTTTAACTGGCGTTAAATGGGGGGTCAGCAGTTTACAACGGCTTCGTGCTTCGCCTCTTGCGCCCTCAGGAAGGCTCCAAGCGACTTGTCCATATTGCCTATATGCGAGACGAACCATTCCGCGAGCTGTCTCTGCACTTTTATTATAAGGGCGAGAGTGGCGGCTTCCTCGAACTCGCTTTTCAAGGCCGCGAGTTCCTGAAGAAATCTCCTGTGCTCGCCGGAGTGGGCGCGCCTCCCGGAGTAGCCGGTCCTTTCCATCGAGGCCTCTTCCGAGGAAAAGTGCCTTATCGCGTAGCTTTCGAGGTATTCGAAAAGCGTCGAGATATCCTCCCTTACGCGGCTGTGCTCCAGCGCGTCCAGGAGCATGCCCAGCCTGTCAAAAAGCTCTTTGTGCTGCTTGTCCTGCCACCAGACCCCGGTTGAATACTGCTCTTTCCATTTAAGCGCCATGATGTCCTCCTTATGTTGGGCGGCCCAGTTGGGCCCGTATTATTTATCGGAAGCTTCGGGCGGGACTTTAGCAAAAAAAACGCTCAGTCGCGGCTTGGCTGTAAGTCTCCGATTAATAAAGCTTTTGTGGGGCTGGCGCAGGCCTGTCAGGGCTGGCCTTTCCCTTGACAACCAATGAGTTTACATAGTACGCTTTTAATTGTGAGTGTAGATTGACGGGTATTGCCATCCTGAGCGCGTGAGGGCGCTGGCCTTGAGTACAGCGGAAAAAAACGGTTTCGATTGAATAGAGTCTTCGCTCCTCACGCCTCTTCGGGACGACCCTGACTTACCCGCGGCCCAGCCCTGCCGGGCAGGCGGGCGATAGAAAACAGATACTCCCATTCGTTTCGAAACTTCCCCGGGCCTTACGCGCGGGCGGCTTTCGAGTCACCTTGAGCTGGTCTTAAAATGCTTCTTAAAAGATGGATACCCGCAGCCGTCCTTGTCGCCACTTTTTTTCTGAGTGTCGTCATCTGGCAGGCCCTTGTCCGCTCAGAGCGGGCCGCCCTTTCAAACCACACGGATTCAACGGCATCGGTAGCAAGGGAATTCCTGAGGGATGAGCTGGAATCCCACGCGGAGTCCCTGTCAGACCTTGGGAAGCGGTGGCAATTAAATGAGGGGCCGGCCCAAGCCGTATGGATGGAAGACGCCGCGCTCCTGTTGCAAAGCAAGCCTGAATTCGCAGCCATCGTCTGGGCTGGAAACACCCGGGAGGTGTTCTCCTCGATACCGTCAAAAGCCGCCCTCCCTGTCGATTTTGCCATTGATAAGGCGGTGGCCGTGATTTTCGCTTCTGCCAGCCAGACATGGTCTCCTGTAGTTTCTCCTCCGGTAAAACTCACTTCCGGCCGCACGGGCTTCATAATAGCCGTCCCCCTCTGGTACGCAGGGGAGTTCAAAGGCCTTATTGCCGGGATATTCGACAGCCGTGAATTCATAACAACCGTATTGAACGATGACCGCCACGAACTGGATGGTTACGCTTTCGCGATAACCTCAGGCAAAGCCGAGCTGTACAGGAGCGCGCCCGCGCCCGAGAGCGCTCTGGCCATTGAGCTTCCCGTTGACGCAGCTGGCTCCGGCTGGAAGATCTCCGTCTGGCCGGGCCGTGAGCTGGCCGGAACTTATTTGACCGCGCTGCCAACGGCCGTCTTCGCGCTCGGGTCGGTAAGCTCGCTCCTTTTCGCGACTCTCATATACTTCGCTCAGGTAAACAGGCAGAAGAACACTGACCTTGAGAACGCCAACGAGATGCTCAAGGCAGAGGTGGCGCAGAGGGCCAGGACCGAGGAGGAGTTAAGAAGGAGCGACGATAAGTTCCGCGGCATAGTCGAGACGATGACCGACTTGATCTGGGAGGTCGACGAGGATGACAGGTATGCGTATGTAAGCCCGAGGGCTCTCGACCTGCTCGGCTACAGCCCTGAAGAGGTCCTTGGCAAGCGTCCCTGGGAATTCATGGCGGTTGAAGATGCCGGGAAATTCAAAGAGGCGTTCGACTCAGTGGCCGGAGCCAGAAAGCCTTTCGGCCTTTTCGAGAACATAAGCATCCGCAAGGACGGCACGCTGGTTGTGGTCGAGACGAGCGCCCTCCCGGTCTTTGACAAGGAAGGTGTCTACGCCGGATACAGGGGCGTCCACAGAAATGTTACGCCGAGGAAAGAGGCGGAGGACGCCCTGAAGAAAAGCAATGAAAGGCTCGAGAACGCCCAGAGGATAGCCAGACTGGGCGGCTGGGACTGGGACATAGAAAAGGACGACATCCACTGGTCTGACGAGATATACAGGATATTCGGCGTTGAACCGAGGGAATTCGGCGCGACCTATGAAGCCTTCCTTGGCTTTGTGCACCCGGAAGACAGGATGGCCGTGCACAGGAATGTCACCGAGGCCCTGACGCTCAGGAAGCCCTACTCGATAGAGCACAGGATAGTGCTTGCCGACGGCACGCAGAAGGTGGTGCAGGAGCAGGGCGAGGTCAGGTTCAACGAGGCCGGGAGCCCGGTTGCGATGTCCGGCACGGTTCAGGATATAACCGAAAGAAAGCAGATAGACGAGCAGCTCAGGCTCTACAGGGACCATCTCAGGGAGCTTGTCGAAGAGAGGACCGCTGACCTGCACGAGCTGAACGAGAAGCTCAAATTCGAGGTTGAGATAAGAAAGAAGGCCGAAGGGGCCATTATCAGCATGAACGAGGCCCTGGAGAAAAGGGCCGTGGAGTTAGAGCGGGTCAACAAGGAACTCGAGGCGTTCACCTACTCGGCTTCCCATGACCTGCAGGAGCCCTTGAGGGTCATTTCCGGGTATGTCCAGCTCCTCGCCAGAAGGTACAAGGGCAGGCTCGACAAGGACGCGGACGAGTTCATCTCCTACGCGGTCGACGGCGTGGCCAGGATGCAGAGGCTGATCAGCGACCTCCTGTCCTATTCGCGAGTCGGCAGGCTCAACGCTCTTTCCCCGGTCGATTTCGAGGCGGCCCTCATGCGGGCAAAGGCCAACCTTAAAGTCGCCATAGAGGAGAGCGGGGCAGTCGTAAGGCACGGTGCCCTGCCGACAGTGCTCGCTGACGAATCCCAGATAGACCAGCTATTGATGAACCTCCTCAATAACGCCATCAAGTACAGGGGCAAGGCCGTCCCGCTTGTGACTGTCAACGCCTCGAAAGAAGGCGGCGAGTGGCTCTTTTCAGTGAGCGACAACGGCATTGGCATAGACCCGAAGTACTCGGAAAAGGTATTTGATATTTTCCAGAGGCTCCACGGCAGCGGCGAGTATCCGGGCACCGGCATCGGCCTGTCCATCTGCAAGAAGGTGGTCGAGAACCACGGAGGCAGGATATGGGTGGAATCGCTTCCCGGAGCCGGCTCGACATTTTATTTCACGATACCAGGGAAGGAGGCCGCGAATGCCTGAAATGGGAAGACCCATAGATATTTTAATGGTAGAGGACAACCCTCATGATGTCAGGCTCACGATGGAAGCCTTCAAGGACGCCAAGGTATCCAATAACCTGAGCGTTGCTTCCGATGGGGAGGAGGCATTGAAGTTCCTGCGCCGCGAGGGCGAGTACGCCAGCTCGTCCAGGCCCGACCTCATCCTTCTTGACCTGAACCTGCCGAAGAAGTCCGGGCGCGAAGTCCTCGAAGAGATAAAGCGCGACCCGGACCTGAAGCGCATCCCGGTAGTGGTGCTCACCACCTCCGGGAACGAAAAGGACATACTGATGGCCTATGAGCTCCATGTGAACGCCTATATAACAAAGCCCGTGGACCTTGACCAGTTCATCAAAATTGTGGAGGCCGTGGAGGACTTCTGGCTTACCGTCGTGAAGCTTCCGCCGAAATAGAATGGAAATAATGCCGTTTCTTAAAATACTGCTCGTCGAGGACAGCCCGGCTGACGCCAGGTTGCTCTGGGAGATGCTGAGGGAGTCCGCGATAAAGGGCAGGTTCACCCTTGACCCCGCCGTGACCCTGAATGAGGCGATAAGCCAGCTATCCTCAAAAAAGTTCGACCTCGTGCTCCTTGACCTCATGCTCCCGGACTCCGCGGGCCTTGATACATTCACTGCAGTGCACAAGGCCTGCCCCGATGTCCCCGTAGTGCTCCTCACGGGCCTTTCCGACGAGAACCTCGCTGCCAGGGCCGTGAGGGAAGGCGCGCAGGACTACCTCGTAAAAGGGCAGGTCGACCCGGCGGCGCTCGTGCGCTCGATGAGGTACGCCGTTGAAAGGCATGTGGCCGAAAGGAGCTTCAAGCCCTCTGTGAAGCCTGCGGAAGAGGGAAGGAGGCTCTGTCCTGATATGGTAGGCTCGTCCAATGCCTTGAAGGAGGTAAGAAGCCTCATAGAGACGGTCGCCAGGACCTCGAACACCTCGGTCCTCATAATGGGCGAGACCGGCACGGGCAAGGAGCTGGTAGCCAATTCGATACATTTCCTGAGCAGCCGCAGGTACGGGCCTTTCATAAAAATCAACTGCAGCGCCATACCCGACACGCTCATGGAAGTCGAGATGTTCGGCTACGAAAAAGGGGCTTTTACGGACGCCCGCCAGTCGAAGAAGGGGCTTTTCGAGCTGGCGGACGGCGGCACGATATTTCTGGACGAGATCGGCGACATGGACATAAGGCTCCAGCCCAAGCTGCTGCAGATACTGGAGAACAGGACTCTTCGCAAGCTCGGCGGCGTCGTGGACATAAAAATAGATGTCCGGGTCATAGCCGCAACCAATGTCGAGCTTTCCGAGATGGTCAGGGAAAAACGCTTCAGGGAAGACCTGTACTACAGGCTCAATGTCATGGTGATAAGCCTGCCCGCCCTGCGCGAGCGCAGGGAAGACATCGCACCCCTGGCCGAGCACTTCATGAACGAGAACAGCCAGCTTGAAGGGAAAGAGGGTGAGGTAAAGAAGCTGACCCCGGAAAGCGCGGCGATCCTGGCGGGCTATAACTGGCCCGGCAACATAAGGGAGCTGAAAAATGTAATCGAGAGGGCAATGATCCTGGCCGGGCTTGGCGATATAAGGCCGGAGCATCTTCAGCTTACCGGCGCGGCGGCACCTGCCCCGGCGCCGCAAGCCTTCGCGCCGGGGTATTCGATGGACATGTCTCTTGAGGAACTCGAAAAAGCGCATATTAGGAATGTTCTCGAAAAAACTAACGGCAATATAACCCATGCCTCAAAGGTCCTCGGCATCTCCCGCTATACCCTGAGAGAAAAGCTTAAGAAGTACGGATTAAGAGAAGCCGAAAACGCATAACAAAATTTTTTCCTTCTTCCCAACCCTCTCCCGCAAGGGGAGAGGGGACAAATCTCGTAGCCAGACCTGTAAAACCCCCTTTCTGGTAAATTACTTACCACGCTGATAAGAAACTTACCGCCACCCGGTAAGTTTCTTATCGCTTTTTCGTGCCATTTTCCTCTGTGCAATTCTAATTAGCTGAAAACACACATGTTTTTTTATTGGCACGGCCGTTGCAATGTATTTGATTGTCCAAATTGCCGTATTGAAAAAAACATTGAAGTATAAAGTCCTGGCCGAGTCTAAAGCCCGGAACCATGGGGTGCGAAAAATGGCTGAGAATTTTTTCAAGGTTCTTGTTGTCGACGACGACGAAACGATGCGCGAGGTCTGCTCAGAGGTGCTGGCGACTGAAGGTTATAATGTTTCAGTAGCGGCTGGCGGATGGGAGGCCCTGGACCTCATGGATTTGAAGTGGGACCTCATCATCACGGATTTTAACATGCCCGGCCTGGACGGCGCGGGTTTTTACAGGGCTGCGGTCAGCCGCTTTCCGGAGATGGGCGACAAGTTCATCTTCATGACAGGAGACACGGCGTCCGCCAGGGTCATAGAGGGAATGAACGGCAGGCTCGTAAACAAGCCGTTCAGGGTCAAAGACCTCCTTAACGCGGTCGAGTCGGTCCTGAAGGAGTCTGAAGCAAGCAGGAGGTACAGAAGGGTAAGGCTTGACGGATGTTCTCTCCATATCCGTTTCGACGGCTCGGAGCTTGCCGCCGTCGCCGAAGACCTCTCATTGCACGGCATGAAGATAAGGTACCCGGGCAGGCCTTTCGAGGCAGGCCCAGGCCTCAAGGTCTCCATAGATAATTTGAACATCAGCAGGGACGCGAGAGTGGTGTGGTCTACCGCCTCGGCTTCAGAGTCGTTCTCGGGCATCATTTTCGAAAAGCCGGTTCCGGCCTCGGTATTCGCGGAACTTGTTCCAAACAGCTTGTAAGTTGAAAAGGGAGGAGTAAAAAAATGTTGAGACACGCCGTAACGCCCACAGAAAGAAAGTTTAACCGCCCGGTCAGGGTCAGGAGAACCAGGGACGCTGTCAAGGATTCAACCCCGGGATGGCCTCTTCCTTATTTTGACACCCCGGAGACGGCGAAAAAAGCGGTTCATGGCGGCCGGGATGAGCAAGGCCGCGAGACCCAACCCCTCCAGCCACTTGATTCGATAAACATATACTTCAGGGAGATAAAGAAATACAAGCTCCTCAAGGCTGAAGACGAGATCGAGCTGGCGAAAAAGGTAGCCAAAGGCGACATGGGCGCGAGAAATAAGATGATAGAGGCAAACCTCCGCCTCGTCGTCAATATCTCCAAGAAATACATGAACAGGGGGCTCCCTTTCCAGGACCTCATCGATGAAGGCAACATAGGGCTGATAAAGGCAGTCGAGCGGTTCAAGGCGACTATGGGGTGCAGGTTCTCGACCTACGCCACTTACTGGATAAGGCAGACCGTCGAGAGGGCCCTTGCCAATAAAGGCAGCATGATAAGGCTCCCCATCCATATCGTGACCGACATGTCGAAGATGGAGAGGGCGGCAAGGGAGTTCAGGGTGCTCTCCAACAGGGAGCCGAGCCAGGCCGAGCTGTCGGAGAAGACCGGGCTTTCCGGAAGGTATGTCAAGAAACTCGAACTCATAAGCAAAAGGACGCTGTCCCTTGAATCGACTGCCCACGAAAGCTCTGACCAGAGCCTCCTGGAAAGCATAGAAGACGACCGCACGCCTCAGCCAATGGAACTCATCCATGAAGCGTTGGTAGCTGACAGGGTCTCCAGCTGGCTTGGCTTGCTCGACGAGAACGAAAGAAAGATACTGACCCTGAGGTTCGGCATCGGCGACTATACTCCCAAGACACTGGAGGTCATTGGCCGCAAGTTCGGGGTCACGAGGGAGCGCGTGCGCCAGATAGAAGAGAAGGCGCTCGGGAAGCTTCGCGAGATAGCCGGAAGAAGCGAGAGCACGGCCGCTGACCTTCTTTAGCGGGCCGCAACCACGCGGCCTGCTGAAACGCCGGTGCGCCTGCCCGGCAGCATAAGAGGCTTGAAGACCATGATCAAGGTAATGATAGCGCTTCAGGAAAGGCTGTATTCGGAAGGGTTGAAGAGCCTCATCGAAAGCATGGCAGGCGGGATGGAGGTCGCCGGGGTCGCCAACGGCGGCGAGCAAGCGCATGATCTCGCCGAAAGGCTCAGGCCGCAGGTTATCCTCACTGATACGAAGACCATCTCGGATGCGTTCCCGATTGGCGCGCCGGACGGCTCGAGGCTCATCGTCATCGGCTCGGACGGGGAAGACCTCGCCGACCTCATACTGGAGGGGACCGTATGCGGGGCGCTCCATGACAGCTCCGGGCCCCTTACTCTCGAGACGGCCATAAAGGCGGTATCAATGGGCGTGGTCTGGATTGAAGGGGCATGGCCGAAAAGAGGGAAAATCGTCAGCGCATTACCGGAGCATGATCCCGGGCCCGCGGCGGCATAGGATGGCGCGCCGGATTGATAGCTGAATATTTTTCAAAATGAGGAGCATGGTTCGAATTTGTTAAGCTTGAGAGCCCGCGAACGCCTACCCCGCTCCCTGCCACCTGTTTTACTCGATTGATAATCCTTTAATGAACCCTGCCACTGGATTGCCCCCCTTTAAAAGGCGAGCGGGCCTCAGGCGTTTTTTTTTGCTCTTTCGCGGACCGGGATGGGAAATATGAAAGGTACAGGGTTGAAGCTCACATTGCCGGAATGGGTCGTCGATTTTCTTGAAGACAGGA
>MGPK01000053.1:10659-16648 GCA_001795535.1 Deltaproteobacteria bacterium GWA2_54_12 | reverse complement strand
TCATCTCAGCGGTTCCGATATCATGCACAAGTTCTACGGCGAAAGCGAAGCGCACCTGAGAAAGATTTTTGAGAATGCCGCAGCAAACGCCCCTTCCATAATTTTCATCGACGAGATAGACGCGATGGCTCCCAAACGCGAGGAGATCGGCGGCGAAAAACAGGTTGAAAGAAGAGTGGTCGCCCAGCTCCTCTCTTTGATGGACGGGCTCGAATCAAGGGGGCAGGTAATTGTCATCGGGGCTACCAACCTGCCCAACGCAGTCGACCCTGCGCTAAGGAGGCCGGGCAGGTTCGACAGGGAGATAGAAATCAGCATCCCTGACAAGAACGGACGGCTTGAAATATTGACTGTACATACGAGAGGCATGCCGCTCTCTGATGATGTCGATCTCGTAAAGCTATCCCAGATCACGCACGGCTTTGTTGGGGCGGACCTTGAAGCGCTCTGCAGGGAAGCCGCCATGACCACGCTCAGAAAGATTTTCCCAACCTTTGATTTCCACCTCGAAGAGATGTCTTACGATATCTTGAGCAGGCTCGAAGTGACTATGGACGACTTTATAGAGGCGCTCAAAGATGTCGAGCCCTCCGCGCTGCGTGAGGTCTTTATAGAGGTTCCGGATGTCAGATGGTCTGATATAGGTGATCTGAACGAGATAAAACAGGTCCTGACAGAGGCAGTTGAGTGGCCGCTTAAGCATTCTGAAATATTCAAGTATGCCGGAACAAGGCCGCCTAAAGGGGTGCTCTTATACGGCCCGCCCGGCACTGGAAAGACGCTGATCGCGAAGGCGCTTGCTACCGAGAGCGGGGTGAACTTCATTTCGGTGAAGGGGCCTGAGATACTATCAAAATGGGTAGGCGAGAGCGAAAGGGGCGTACGGGAGATATTTCACAAAGCCAAACAGGCGGCGCCATGCATAGTATTCCTGGACGAGATAGACTCTCTCGTGCCTCGCAGGGGAACCGGGGAATCCCAGGTCATCGAACGAGTCATAAGCCAGTTTTTAACGGAAATGGACGGCATAGAGGAATTGAAGGGCGTGGTCGTTCTCGCCGCGACAAATAGAAAAGACCTCATCGATGATGCCCTTTTGCGTACAGGGAGGTTCGATCTGATACTTGAAGTCCCTCTGCCTTCCGAGCCCGCCAGGCTTGAGATATTCAAGGTCCATTCGAGCGGCAAACCTCTTGGCAAAAACATTTCCATGAAGCGGCTTGCCGGAATGACTGAAGGGTTCTCGGGATCCGACATCTCGGCGGTTTGCAGAGAAGCCGCCCTGGTTGCGATAAGGGAGTTCCTGGCCACTGAAAAGAACCCCGAGAGCTACTCAAACCTTATGATATCCGATAGCGATTTCACACAGGCGCTTGAGGCGATTAGAAAAAGGCTGTAACGATCTGATTGCAAGGTTCGGGGGATAATTATGGGTTTTTTGCTGGATGACATACTGCTTTTGCCTGTCAATGGATTGGTGTGGGTCGCTGATAAGCTCAAAGACTCCGCGGAGGCTGAATTCCTCGATGAGTCCAGGGTGCAGGAATCTCTGCTGGCCCTGCAGATGCGCCTTGAGATGGATGAGATAAGCGAGAGAGAGTATATGGAACAGGAGACTGAACTGCTTAAGAGGCTCGAAGACATAAGAAAATATAAAGAGCAAAAAAACAGCGGCTGAGAAGACAAAAAGGCATGTGCTGAGTACGGTAATTACATAGCGGTCTCAAGTGCCTGGCGGACTCTCGTGGCACACAAGGCGCGTGTGCGATAGCAACCGCAGGTGCGGAGTCTATAACCAGGAAGGCTGGGTCACAATGGCAAAAGGTTTGATGGATTTGATCAGTAAGGCGAAGAGCGACTTGAGCAAGCTGACCGGTCTTGCCCCGTCGTCTCTTGTGACGACAGCGAAGACGGACGGCGGGTGGCAAATTGCAATAGAGATGGTTGAAAAACGGTCGATCCCGGACGGGATGGACCTCCTCGCGACATACGAGGTCAAGCTCGATGAGCAAGGCAACATTCTCGAGTTCAACCGCAAGGGTATGCGTAAAAGAATGGAAGCAGTGAGTGAAGTTTGATGAAAATGTATGGCGAGTAGAAACAGACATCCTTACATTTCGAAGATTCCCGCATCTTGCTGCGGGGCTTCAATTGAACGGGTGCTCGCCTCACTTCCCACCGCTTTAGAGGCGGAACAAGGCGAGCTACACAAAATATATCTACCGTGAAGAGCCCTGTCATTTATGGCGGGGTTCTTCAATCGATTCATCCGGCGTGAATCCAAAGGGGCGAATATGGCAATACAGGCCTTGCGAGAAAACACGATCGTTGATGTTATTGACAGAATACTGGACAAGGGACTAACGATAAACGCCGATATCTCAATCTCGCTGGCAGGCACGGAGCTCCTTGGAATAAAGATCAAGGCCGCGATAGCTTCTTTTGAGACCGCCGCGAAATACGGTCTCGAATTCCCGTCCGGCGCTGACCGTAATACGGCCGCATGGAAGGACGCTATGGCGTTAAAGGAAGACTGCCCGGCGTGCAAAAAGAAGCAGCCTGTCGAGAGCCTTCTTAAGACAGGCTGTATCTGGTGTGGGTGGAGACGCGCGGCGGTAGGTGACTTACCCCAGAATACGCCCTAATACCTCACTGAGTGTTCAATTCTCCCTGAGACTTTTTTAACGCTGAAAAAATTTGATACTCTGAAACAAACTGCGGGGGGGTTACATATGGGCGGTAATTCGGCCAGGATAAAGCTTTACGGCGTCGTAACCGGACGCAGTGAAGGCCTGACAGGCGGTGAGTGCGCCGGAGATGCGATATATGTGGTCTCCTACAGAGAAATATCATGTCTGGTGTCGGATACCACTGATGATGAAATGGTTGATAAAAAGAGCGTTTTGAAAGAGCTGCTGAACTATCAAAGCGTAATGGAGAGATTCCTTCAAAAATATACGGTCATCCCGATAAAATTCGGTACGCGGGTCGAAACTAAGGAAGATGTGCTGAGAGTTCTTGAAAACGGCTACGCCGAGTTTCTGAAGAAGCTTAAGGCATATGAAGGGATGATAGAGGTAGATATAACTGCTGCCTGGACAGATATTGTACCCATTACGAGAAAAATAGCGGAAGAGGATGCTGAATTAAAGCGTTTAAAAGATGTGGTCGGGGTGATGCCTGCCAATGAAGTTATGGCGGAAAAGATAAAGATAGGCTCTCTGATAAAATCTGCCCTGGACAGGAAGAGAGTGGAGATCCTGCATAGCACGCTTAGCTACTTGACCGATTCCTTCGTAAAGGCGAAAAAACAGGAGATAATCGACGATAGTGACATATTTAATTGCGCTTTTTTGATTGAAAAAGCGGGAGAGACGGCTTTTTTTTTAAGATTGGACCAACTGAACCTGAACTTCAAAGAACAACTGCGGTTTAAGTGCGTATCCCCTCTTCCTCCTTACGCATTCTGCACTTTTGAAGTGATAAAGATAGGCAGAGACGAGGTAAACAAGGCAAAAATTCTTTTAGGCGTTGACGAAGCCGTCCAGCTGTCCAAGATGAAAGAAATATATCTGAAGAAGGTCCTGGAGTGTCATCCAGATAAAGACCTTGAAAATCCCGGGCTTGAGAGCCGGTTCAAAGAGCTGACAGAGGCATACAAGGTTCTCAGTATGGTCTGCAATGAGCAAAAACGGGGGCTGGAGGCTGTCGAATCAAAGAATTTTTTCTATGTAAACCAGGCAAAGTCCGCATAGATACTAGCCGATGAGCCGGGTTTGCCTATCGGAGAGTGTCGATATTTTCTTTCGTCTATTTGGCGATGCGTTCGTTCCGTAACCTATGAAAAGCTGCTTCACTGGATAAAATTAAGATAATAAGAAAAAGGCATGGCAAATGAAAAGGAAAAACGGAGACAAGGAAACCCCAGAAAAAAACGATTCCATTTCGTCGGGGATTTTAAGCGAGGTCGGTAAGATCCTCGGCCTTGAGGGGATCTTGAAAAAAGCGGCAACCATGCACCCGATAAAGGAAAGGCTTGAGGAGATAGATGATGAGATCAAACAGAGATTAAGCGAGCTGCCTGCAAAAGAGACCGGAGAGGGCGGTCCCGGGGTGAAAAGGGGGATAGGCAGGAGGAGTGTGATTCGAGCAAGACCTTCCGGCGTGAGAAAACCAGTTCGGACGGAGCTGGAGGTCGATATCTTTGATGAAGAGGATTGGATCGATGTCATAGCTGTTATTCCTGGTGTCGATGAAGGGTCCATTGAAATAAAGCTTGAAGGGAACAGACTGAACATCACGGTGAGCAAAGGCGGCAAGCGTATCAGGAAAGAATTGTCGCTGCCTTGCTCACCCCAGGGTGAGTTGACCAGGATGTGCAAAAATGGCATTTTCGAGGTAAGGATAAACAAAAAGAAAGAGTAATTCAGCATATACCGGCGAGAGATCGAGAAATCAGCACGACGCTTCCCCTCCTTCCGACTTCGTCTCAGACTCTTTTCTTTCCGCAGCACACTTTTCTGTGAACCTCTATTACGCTTAAGGCCCTGAAAATGGCGGTCGAAATCAATGAAGATAATATAAAACAGGGGCTATTGGGGCTCGTACTGGCGCTCGTAGAGATAATAGTGGAGACTCTGAAGCATCAGGCGGTCAGGCGAATGGAAGGCGGCTCATTGACCGATGAAGAGGTCGAAAGGCTTGGCAGAACTCTCAAAGAGCTTGACCAGGCCGTCGAAGCTATAAAGGATGATTATGGCATCAAGGAGTGCGTCCGTTCAGTCAGAGAAGGGCTTGATTCAAGCCTGAACGGAATACTCACTCAGGTCCCGGCAATCATGGAGAGCGAAACGATCCGAAAGGAACCCGCGGTCTCCGGATAGTTAAAGGAGAGGAGGCCAGAAGTATGGAAACGAGTAAATCCTGGAAGAGCCCTCCAGACGGTGAGGGCAGGTACCTTTATTGTGTAGCGGAGTCGCGTGGGGAACAGAATCTCGGCGATATCGGCATGGCCGGGAACGGCGTCTATACTATATCCTGCATGGGGTTGGCCGCCGTTGTGCATGATTGTCACGGCGAAGTCTTTGAGTATGGAGACAAGGACGGAATGAAGGCTTGCTTGCTCGACCACCAGCGTGTCGTTCAAATAGCCGCGGAGAGATTCGGCACAGTGCTCCCCTTGGGGTTCGGAAAGATAATAACCGGCGACGAGCATAAAAAACCGGAAGAAAAAGTTGCTGACTGGCTGAAAAGTTCTTTTAAGGATTTGGAGATAAAACTCAAAAAAGTCGAAGGCAAGGCAGAGTACGGCGTCCAGGTCTTCTGGGATGTTTCGTCGGTGACCGACCGAATTATGGATGAAGTGCCGCATATCAGGGCATTAAGGGAAGAGATAAAAACAAAGAAGGCGGGGACGGCCTTTCTGTACGAGGAAAAACTGAAGAAGGAAATACGGCTTTGCCTTGAAGATGCGGCCGCGCGCCATTACAGGACTTTTTATGAGAAAATCAAGGATGTGGCGGAAGATGTGAGGGTTGATAAGTGCCACAGGACATCCGATGACGGAAAAATGCTTTTAAACGTATCGTGCCTGTTAAATGACCGGCAGGTTGAGAGTCTGGGGGAGATGCTGGACGATATTACAGGGCAGGAAGGCTTTTCCGTCCGTTATACCGGGCCATGGCCGCCGTACTCTTTTGTCTGATTTGCGGAGCCGAACAAATGAACCCTACTAATCAGATACAGATAACTCTTACGGATGTGCTCGACAGGCTCCTGGACAAAGGACTTATTGTGAATGCGGACATCGTTATCTCAGTGGCAGGTATCCCGCTTGTCGGGGTCGTACTGAGGGCAGCGGTGGCCGGGATGGAGACGATGCTTGCATACGGCATGATGGAGAACTGGGATAAAAGCACAAGGCTTTTAGCTTCGGAACCATCGAAGGGGAAGGCGACAGCATCTCGAATATCTCCTTAACAGGCTGCTG
>MGPK01000053.1:0-10647 GCA_001795535.1 Deltaproteobacteria bacterium GWA2_54_12 | reverse complement strand
CTGCGGCTGTGTCTCAGTCGCTAGTCACTGAGGCGTAGCCATAACGCTTCATTCCTCTATTTCATTGGGGGCCTTGCATATGGAACTTTTTGAGCAGCCTGAAAAAAAATTGGGTTTTTCAGCAGTTAGCTGACTTTTCGAACAATAAAACGCGGGGTCACGATGGCAAAGGCAGTCGGAATAGATTTCGGAACCACATATTCTCTGATAGCGCATTTGAACTCTGGCCGTCCTGAAATCATATCAGATGTCCACGGAGCGAAACTTACTCCTTCGGTCGTGGCGTTCCAGGAAAATGGTGATACGCTCGTTGGCAGCACCGCAAGGCAAAGGGCTTTTTTGAGCCCGAAGGAGACGATCTTCTCGATAAAAAGACGGTTGGGACGCAGATCATATCTTGATCTGAACGGTCTTCCAGAAAACAGCGAAGTCATCAGGCATATCAAAGAGCACATGGGTTCGGACTGTATCGTAACCATTGACGGACAGGAGTACTCGGCTGAGGAGATCGCGGCATTGATTCTAAAAAAACTCGTGGACGACGCACAGGCATTTCTAGGCAGCAGGATTGAAAAAGCAGTGATAAGCGTGCCGGCCTATTTTAATATCTCACAGCGTCAAGCCGTTGTGGATGCTGGCAGAATTGCCGGGATAGATGTGATAAGGATTATCGACGAACCAACCGCCGCGGCGCTTGCGTACGGCTTTGAGATGGAGGACATACATACTGTACTTGTCTGGGACCTCGGTGGTGGGACCTTTGATGTTTCGGTGCTGGAACTGGGAATGGGCGTATTCAGTGTAAAGAGCGTTAATGGAGATACGCATCTTGGAGGAGACGATTATGATGACAGGATAATCGCTTATATCGTCGAGCTTTTCAAAGAAGAGACAGGTCTGGACCTTAAAGAGCACGACAACGCGATGACAAGGGTCAGGGAGGCCGCGGAAAAGGCCAAGACTGATTTAACGGACAGCGATAGTGCGCAGATCAGCCTGTCCCTTGGCGAGGTAGATGGCGGTATGCCGGAGCGCTGGCAGGCTGGACTTACCAGAAAAAAATTCGAAGAGCTTACCGCAGACCTCGTACAAAGAATGATTGAACCCACGGAAGAGGCGCTATCTGACGCCGGGCTTGAGCCGTCCGATATTGACAAGTGTATCCTTGTAGGCGGCTCTACGCGCATGCCACAGGTGCGAAGACTATTCAAACAGCTTATGGGAAAGGAACCGTATACGGACATTCAGCCTGATGAAGCCGTGGCTATGGGTGCCGCTGTCCAGGCAGGGATATTGACAGGGGAAATCGTCGGAAAGGTGCTGGTAGACGTAACGCCGATCTCTCTCGGCATAGAGACTGAGGGCGGTATTTTTACGAAGCTCATCGGGAAGAACACTACTATACCGGCCTCGATGAGCCGCATTTTCACCAACGCCGCGGATGACCAGACTTCGATGAGCATCCATGTTCTTCAGGGCGAGCGGGCCCTTGCCGCCTCGAATATGACCATAGGAAGGTTCGACCTTGACGGAATGCAGCCGCTACCCAGGGGGGAGACCGTCGTCGAGGTGAAATTCGAGATTAACGCTAACGGGATCCTCCGTATTGCCGCAAGAGACCTTCATACCGACAATTCCCGCGACCTGAGAGTAAGCCCGCGTTATTACGGACTTACAGGTGATGAGCTGACGCGCAGTTCGTCGGAAGTCGCTGCCGGTCATATATACCATGAAGAGGCGGCGGGGAAAGCCGGTGAAAATGAAGTCGGGGCGGGTGCGCCGGGCGCCGAGTAGGCGGCCGGTCATGGCAGAATATTCGGAGGTTTTGTTATGATAAAAGGCATACCGCCAAAAACAAGGCTGCGGAGGAAGGAAGAAAGCAGGGAATCGACGGAAACAAGAAAGAAGGAACATGAAAAGAAAAAAGAATTCGGTGTAAAGGTTTTCAAGAAGCCGAGAGAATGGCTTTATGAAACCAAGCCGGTGTTTAAAAAAATACGAGGCCCTCTGGTGGATGTCTTTAAAGAGGCGGAGGAAGTCAGGATCGTCATCGATCTCAGCGGCTTCAAGCTCGGGGAGGTGGATATAGATATCAGGCCAGACAGATACATAATCAAGGCCTTCAAACAAGAGCGGACGTTCCGGGAAGAGGTCCTTTTCCCGAAAGATGTGGATACGGATAATGTCGAAGAACGCTTCAGGAACGGGATTCTGGAGCTGGTCCTGCCGAGAAAAAAGGCGGCAGACACGGAGGAAAGGGAATAGCAGACAGAGTAAACAAGTCTTGAACGCTGATATTTTATAAATGAGGTGCTTATGGAACGCCGCCGTGTTTTGGTTATCGACAACGAGGACGACGCGCGCAGACTTTGTGAGGAGCTTCTTACCGGTGAAGGCTATGAGGTCTATTCCGCCACAGACACCTCAAGCGGCCTGGAGATGGTAAAAAACCTGAAGCCGGACATGGTCATCATGGACCTTCATCTGCCCGAGATCAACGGGATAGAGGGACTGCGACGCATAAAAAACATGAAAGAGGAGATTCTTACTGTCCTGGTCACAGGCAGGGGCACGATGGATACGGTTAAAGAGGCGATGCGGCACGGCGCGTATGATTATATAACCAAGCCGTTCGACATTGAGCTTGTGAAAGAGGTTATTAATGAAGGTCTCAAGATGGACCCGATAACCAACTGTTTAAAGAAGCCTGCCAAACAAAATAGACAGATGCGCTGATGAGAAAGCTTTATTATGTTCCCATCATCCATACCAGCGCCGACCTCGGAGTCATAGGCGGCGAAGCCGCCAGAAGAGGCGTTGAAAGGCTAGGGGAGGATGTGTGGACAAAACATGTCGAAACCGTATCTGGTTTCTGGCAGGCGCTTGAGGATTATTTCTCAGCATTTGACGCAGCCGGGGTCAGGGTATACCAGGACGGGATGATGGCCGATGGGGAATTGGGCGAAAAAATCGTCAAGGAAGGGGCTGAAAAGGGCAGTAAGAATTTCATGATAATCCTCGACCTTTTGAAAAGGGGGGCGGTTCTGATGAAGACCGAAGATCTTGACCTGCTGCGTAAGGAATATACGCTGCTTCTTGAGATAAGCAAGGCCGCAAGACCCGTTAAAAAATTGCTGTCATATCTTAAGTACAGGCTTATTAAAGACCGGCTCCTAAAAAAAAGGGATCGCTATATCGCGGGAATGATTAACGGCACCTTGAAAGACCGGGAGACCGGTGTCCTGTTTGTCGGCGCATACCATGATGTGCATCCTGGTCTATCGGATGATATACAGGTTGTAGAGCTCAAGGATATGAAAAAGGTCCGTGATTATCAGGATAAATTTATTCATCCTGAGCGATGCAAGGACGAAGTTGCGACGCTTTCGAGATATCTCGTCTCTCCGGTTGAGACCATTCCGATGAAAAGCAGAGAGACCGGGTAGAAAAAGTATCTATCGCATTATGCCCGGCGCGCCTCGCAGTTTTAAAAAACTATTCTGAAAAGATTATGAACGGGTTTTTCATTTTTGATCCATGCATTCCGGGAGTTTTGAAGAAACAAAGCCTCTTAAGAGACTCGGGATAGCCTACAGGATTGATATCTTATGAAAAGAGCCTCGTCTAATTACGAACAGACCCGATTGAATGGCCATGCTACGCCTCTGCGCCAATCACCTTTTTACCTTCTCGTCATCATAACTATCGCGTTTTTGTCGCTGAGACATTTGTGATGTTCCTCCTGTCGGTTTTTCCTCCCCTTTCTATTACTGCTGAGATGCTCGTGGATTCCTTCATGCTGGTCGTACTTGTATTCCCTCTGCTTTACTTTTTTTTATTCAATTCGTTACTCCTGCACATAACCGAGCGCGAGAGGGCGGAGGAGGGTTTGATAGCAAAATACCAGGGGACTTTTTTGTATAGCCCGAGCGGCAGGATGACACTGAATAAGCTGATAAAACTCGAAGACTGATGGAAGCAGACGCGATAACAACACTTGGGTCCCTTGGCGGGGCTGACAGCCAAACCACCTTGGGGCTGGTGATCGCGTGGGAGACCGTTGTTCAGGTCACTATGAAGGATGTGGTTATTTTATGGCCGTAAATCGTTCAAATTAAAAAAATGATTATATAACCGCCCTTCTTTGCAGAACCCTTTTTATGTGCGCCCAGGGTATTCGTTTCATCTCTATGGTCTTTTTGAGAAGAAACAGCGATTCAGCAGTTAAGGTATGGGGAAGGGTGCCATATTGGGATGTGCTTCTCTAATTTCGCACTTATCTGCGCTAATTTCCAGCTATCAGAAACATACCCATAATGCTGTTGTAGCGTCTTCACCGCTTCCGCTATAGCCTTGCCACGGCCAGATTCCGTTTTGGTCTCTGGGTACACCCGCGTGCAGGCGAGATATTCGGGGAGGTATCCGACATCGCAGATTTTTCCAATCCTTATCCACCAGTCATAGTCCATACAGAAGTGAAGGGACTCATCAACATAGCCGACTTTTGTTAAAACTTCACGCCGTAGAAACACGGATGGCTGCGTGATGTAACATGCCTCAGCAAGCCTCTTATGATCAAAGGGTCCTTCGACCGGGTATCTTTTTTTGTTCTCGGACGGCTCATAAAGATAATACCCTTCACCGTAAACCATTATTTTATCCGGGTTGGCCTCGAGGTAATCAAGCGCCTTCTGGATTGCCCCCGGCCAATAGATGTCGTCCGAGTTGAGCCACGCTATATACTCACCTGTGGCCTGTTTGAACCCCTTGTTTATGGCGTCGGACTGCCCCTTGTCTTTCTCGGATACCCATTTAAAAGTAAGCCCCTTACACCGAACAGGCCATACGGCGAGGGCGGCTTCGTACTTCTTTATTATCTCGACTGTCTCATCGGTAGACCCACCGTCCATAATTAAATGTTCGATGAAAAAAACTCCCGCCTGTGACCAAATGCTTTCGATGGTCTGGTTTATCCATTTGCCTTGATTGTAAGAGGGGGTGACAATAGTTATCTTCATGGCCCGATTATACTCCGTCCGTTTATTTTTTCAACGGTCCTTTAGTGCGGCATTTAGGGGTGGTCCTACTTTGGTGACCCTGTGCAGGGAGAATGAACCAAATAAAAGTGCCCAGGGGGAACACTGGTTCTGTTCCTATCCCTGGGGCACTATTGGGGCCTCAAAAAAGAAGGGGTTAGCCGAAGCTAACCCCTTGATTTATTTCAGAAAGTATTGGCTGGGGGACTAGGATTCGAACCTAGATAAACGAGTTCAGAGCCCGTTGTCCTGCCGTTAGACGATCCCCCATCCGCGTTGGATAATCTAATATAATTAGATGGCGAGGTCAAGTCAAGTAAATTCTGTTGACAATGCATCTGTCGTTCTTGTATACTTTTAAGTCTTTATATTATAAGAAAAAATGAAAATAAAACTAGACGAAATAACGGAAGCCGGAATCTCCCTCGATGTGGTGGAGCAGGGCAGCGCCCTCAACGAGATAGCGGGGGGCTCGCTGGACTTCAGCTTTCTTTCCCCTGTGAAGGCTCACCTTGAGTTATCAAGGCAGGGCAGGAGCTTTTTCATATCCGGGGAGATAAAAACCTCCATACGCATGAGCTGCAGCAGGTGCACCAAAGAGTTCGATTACCCTTATGACGCGCCCTTCTCCTCCTATTACGAGAGGGCAGGCAAGAGCGCGGAGAGGGAAAGCGAACTCAGGGCCGCAGACCTGGATGTGAACTTCATCGAAGGGGACGAGCTCGATACCGCGGACCTCCTTCTCGGGCAGATAGCCCTGGAGCTTCCCATGCAGCCTCTTTGCGCTCCCGAGTGTAAGGGTCTTTGCCCGAAATGCGGGGCCGACCTTAACCTCGGAGACTGCGGTTGCGCCCGGGATAAGGGCAAGGAAACGAAGTTTTCAAAGCTCAAGGATATCAAGATAAAATAGCCGCCCGAAAATTTGTTGTTGACGCCGAGGCCCATGATATATAAAGATAGTACCCTGACATTAAAAGAAGAGAGGTCTTAAGACAATGCCGAATCCAAAAAAGAGACATTCAAGCTGCAAGAGGGGACAGAGAAGGAGCCATGACGCCCTGACCGCCACCGGAGTTTCGACTTGCCCCCAGTGCGGCGAGCCCAAGCGCCCCCATTATGTTTGCCCGAGCTGTGGCACATACAAGGGCAGGACGGTTATAAAGAAGGACGAGGCTATTTAAGTCCGTGCTTCCATTCCGCTCAGTTTACTACGGCCCTGCCGAGGGTTCAACGCGCCTTGGCCGGGCCCTTTTTACAGCCACTTTTCCCATGATAGCCGGCCCTGTATGAAGATAGCTGTTGACGCAATGGGCGGTGACTACGCTCCAGCGGTGGTTGTCGAAGGCGCGCTCAGCGCCGCGCGGGAACTGAACATTCCAATCATCCTCGTCGGTGACAGGGCGCGGATAGAGGCCGAGCTCGCCAAACACAAGGGCGCTAATCACAACATCTCGATAGTCCATGCCTCCGAAGTGGTGGCCATGGACGAATCCCCCACGCAGGCCATAAGGAAGAAGAAGGACTCCTCTTTGAGGGTCTGCTTCGACCTCGTTAAAAACGGGGCCGCCGATGCCGTCGTAAGCGCCGGCAACTCAGGGGCGGCAATGGCCGCCGGGATATTTCTCCTCAAGAAAATAAAAGGGGTCGAAAGGCCCGCCATAGCCGTCAGCGTGCCCACGATGAAAGAACCCGCGGTCATTCTGGATGTCGGAGGTAATGTTGACTGCAAGCCGTCGCACCTTTTCCAGTTCGCCATAATGGGCGAGGTCTACGCCAGGTATGTGCTCGGGAAAGAGCGCCCCAGGGTCGGCCTCCTTTCAAACGGCGAGGAGGAAGGCAAGGGCAACGAGCTCACCAGGGAAACCCACGCTCTCCTCAAGGAATCATCCATAAATTATGTAGGCTACATCGAGGGCAGGGACATCTACCGGGGCGAGATAGATGTCGTCGTCACCGACGGCTTTGTCGGAAATGTCGTATTGAAGCTATCCGAAGGCCTCGTTGAGGCCTTTACCACGATGCTCAAGAATGAGATAATGGCAAGTGTTCCCGCGAAGATAGGCTACATGCTTTCCAAGGGCGCTTTCAGGAACCTCAAGAAAAAAATAGATTACGCCGAGTACGGCGGCGCGCCTCTCCTCGGGGTCGAAGGCAACTGCATAATAAGCCACGGCAGGTCTAACGCCAGGGCCATGCGGAACGCTATTTTGCGCGCGCACGAGTACGCGAAGAGCAAGGCAAATATACACCTCTCGGAAGAGATCGAGAAGAACAAGGACCTTGCGGCCCGCGAGGCCGCATCAGGGAGTTAGCGCAAGAATGTTGAGGTCAAGGGTATTGGGGACAGGCTCTTATGTCCCGGAAAAGGTCCTCACCAATGCGGAACTTGAAAGCATGGTGGAGACCTCTGATGATTGGATATCAAGCCGCACCGGAATCAGGGAGCGCAGGGTAGCCGTAGAAGAGTCGACCTCTGATATGGCAGCGAGGGCCGCTAAAGCCGCTCTTAAAGAATCCGGGGTGTCTCCGAAGGACATCGATCTTATCGTAGTCGGGACTGTCACGCCTGAGATGGCTTTCCCGTCAACAGCGTGCGCTGTCCAGTCCCAGCTTGGAATAAGGGCAGGGGCGGCGGCTTTTGATGTGTCCGCGGCCTGTTCCGGTTTTCTCTACGCGCTCGACATCGCGGACAAATACTTAAAGGCAGGGGGCGTTAAAAAAGCCCTTGTCATAGGCGTTGACAGGTTCTCCCAGCTCCTCGACTGGAAAGACAGGAGCACCTGTGTGCTTTTCGGCGACGGTGCCGGGGCTGTAGTCCTGTCTGCGGAAAAGGGCGCAAAGGGCGTGCTTTCATGTCACATACACGCCGACGGCAAGCATTGGGAGATGCTTTACGCAAAGAGCGGCTTGCAGCCGAGCCCCTTTGATAAGAGGGAGGCCGAACCTGCAGCTATCAGGATGAACGGCAACGAGACCTTCAAGATAGCCGTCAGGACAATGGGGCAGGCCATAAAAGAGGTGCTGGACGACACCGGCATCAAGCCCGAAGATATAGCCCTTCTCATACCGCACCAGGCCAATTTGAGGATCATAAACGCCATAAGGGAGAGGCTTGATCTCCCTGAAGACAGGGTATTCACCAATCTTGACAAGTTCGGAAACACCTCTGCCGGCTCCATTCCTCTGGCGCTCGACGAAGCGGCAAAGCAGGGCAGGGTCAAGGACGGCGACATAGTACTTTTCGTAGCATTCGGCGGCGGGCTTACATGGGCTTCAGCCGCTATTAAATGGTAATGGGTGCTCTAAAAATTGCTCTTTTTCCCGGTCTCTTTGTCAGGGCGGTAATAAAAATGCTCACATATTGCCATATATGCTGCGCTTTTTATTTCCACCCTTCCTCGATCTCGGAAAAAATATCTGATTTTTAGAGGCACCCAAAAATAGTAATGGAGGGGACGCTCTTAGATGCTGAAAACGGCTTTCGTATTCCCCGGCCAGGGCTCGCAGTCAGTGGGCATGGCAAAAAGCTTCCACGATTCTTTTGATATCGCTAAGGCGGCTTTTGATGAGGCAAGCGGCGTGATGGGCCTTGATATGGCCAGGCTCTGCTTCGAGGGGCCTGAAGACCTCCTGAACAGGACAGAGTACACGCAGCCCGCGCTCCTCACGGCTGCTATCGCTACTCTTCGTGTTCTGTACGAGAAGACATCTTTCAGGCCGTCGTTTTACGCTGGCCACAGCCTCGGCGAGTATACGGCTTTGGTCGCCTCAGGCGCGCTTGATTTCAAGGAAGCGGTAAGGCTCGTGCACTTGCGCGGAGTATTCATGCAGGAGAGCGTTCCGGCAGGGGCTGGAAAGATGTGCGCCATAATCGGGCTGAGCCTTCCTGATGTGCAGGTCATCTGCGATTCGGCTTCCATTGATGCGGCGCAGGTAGTGCCGGCCAACATAAACAGCCCTGAGCAGATAGTCATATCCGGAGCAGCAGCAGCCGTGGACATAGCAGCGGTGATGGCAAAGGACCGCGGGGCCAAGATGGTCGTGCCTCTTCAGGTGAGCGCGCCTTCCCATTCCCCTTTGATGGAGAACGCGGCCTTAAGGCTCGGAAAAGAGCTCGATAAGATAACGATAAAAGACCCTGCAACCCCGGTATACACCAATGTCGAGGCAGACCCGGTAAAAACAAGTGCCAGGATAAAAGAGCTTCTCTGCCTTCAGCTCACAAGCCCCGTAAGGTGGGTGGACATAGTTAGAAAGATGAAGGCGGACGGGGCCGGGACAATCGTGGAAGTAGGCCCTGGCAAGGTCTTGACCGGCCTGGTCAAGAGAATTGACAAGGATATAAATACGCTCAACCTGAAAGAAGTGGCTGACCTGGAAAAGGTAGTTGGCGCTCTCGGGGCGTAAAGGCTGCTCTAAAAATTGCTCTTTTTCCTGATCTCTGTGTCAGGGCGGAAATAAAAATGCTCACATATTGTCATATATGCTGCGCTTTTTGTTTCCGCCCTTCCTTGACCTCAGAAAAAATATCTAATTTTTACAAGCAGCCTAAAAAGATTTTCACAAGGAGGCTATGATGAATGTAAGCGGCAGGGTTGCGATAGTAACCGGCGGAGGCCAGGGCATAGGGAAAGCCATAGTCGAAAAGCTCGGCTCGTACGGAGCTGATGTTGTCGTAGTGGATGTGAACCTCGAGAAGGCCCAGGCGGTCTCCGATTCGATAAAGCAGATGGGCCGCAGATCCATGGCCCTTAAGGTCGATGTTACGAACCTCAAGGAATGCGAGGCGATGGCGGAGGCGGTCTTCAAGGAGATGGAGGCCATACACATAGTCGTCAACAACGCCGGTATAACCAGGGACGGACTTATCCTCCGCATGACCGAAGAGGACTGGGACGCCGTAATCAATGTTAACTTGAAGGGCGCGTTCAACTGCACCAAATCGGCCCTGAAGTACATGACAAAGGCCCGCTGGGGCAGAATAGTAAACATCGCTTCTGTCGTTGGTGTCATGGGCAACGCCGGGCAGGCCAACTACGCGGCGAGCAAGGCGGGCCTCATCGGCCTTACGAAGTCGATTGCCAGGGAGTTCGCCACGAGGAACATCACCTGCAACGCCGTGGCCCCCGGGTTCATCGAGACGGCCATGACCGAAGCATTGAGCGACAAGGTGAAAGAGGACCTTATGGCCAAGATCCCCCTCGGCAGGCTGGGCGGGTCGTCCGATGTCGCCAACGGGGTTCTTTTCCTGGCCTCTAACGCCGCAGGCTACATAACCGGCCACACGCTCAATATAAACGGCGGAATGGCAATGCAATAGCCCCATTTGAATTTGACTTCCGGGCGCAATCGGTGTTATACAGTGAAGTCTGCTTGAACTCGATAATAATCCAATAATTCTACAGGAGGTAGTTGAAATGTCTGTTGATAATAAGGTTAAGAAGATAATAATAGAGCAGCTCGATGTGACCGAGGACGAGGTCACTCCCACTGCTTCTTTCGTTGACGATCTCGGAGCCGACTCTCTCGATACCGTCGAGATGGTCATGGCCTTCGAAGAGGAGTTCGGCATAGAGATCCCGGACGAGGACGCCGAGAAGATAAAGACCGT
>MGPK01000052.1:10172-30654 GCA_001795535.1 Deltaproteobacteria bacterium GWA2_54_12 | reverse complement strand
AGGAACTTTCAAAACAGCAGGAGCTCTTATCGGGCGGCCACAGGCTGTGCGCGGGGTGCGGCATACCGCCCATCGTGCGTCTCATCCTGCGCGCGGCTAACGGCCCGGTCGTGGCAACCACCGCCACAGGCTGCCTCGAGGTCGGCACCACCATATATCCCTACACCGCGTGGAGGATACCCTGGATACATTCTGCCTTCGAGAACGCCGCGGCTACCATCAGCGGCATCGAGAGCGCGTACAGGTCTTTAAAGAAGCAGGGCAGGCTGCCCGGCGGCGACAAGGATGTGAAGTTCGTGGCCTTCGGCGGCGACGGCGGCACCTATGACATAGGCATACAGGCTTTGTCGGGCGCGTTAGAGCGCGGACACAACTTCCTGTATGTGTGCTATGACAACGGCGCGTACATGAACACCGGCATACAGCGCTCGAGCGCTACGCCCATGCTGTCGAACACGACTACATCCCCGGCAGGCAAGGTCATCCCCGGCAAGCAGCAGTGGAGGAAGGACCTCACGAGGATAGTGGCGGCCCATAACATCCCGTATGCGGCTCAGGCGAGCCCGCACAACTGGTCTGACCTGTCGAAAAAGGCCGAGAAGGCCATGCAGGTAAACGGCCCGGCATTTCTTAATGTCATGTCGCCGTGTCCGCTCGGCTGGTATACGAAATCGGAAGATTCCATCAAGTTGGCGAAGCTTTCCGTAGATACATGTTACTGGCCCCTTTACGAGATCGAGAACGGGGTGCTTAAGATAACCTACAAGCCCAAGGAGAAAAAGCCGCTTGCCGAATGGCTGAAGCCCCAGGGCAGGTTCAAACACCTGTTCAAGCCTGAGAACGCCCATCTGCTTGAGGAGTTCCAGAATCGCGTTGACATGGAATGGCAGAGGCTCCTGGACCTTGACGGGAAGCGCCTGTAACGGGCGTTTTCCATCCATGACCGGGTACAGAGCATAAGGAAGGAAACTGATGTCCCAGAGTTCGTTCGTGATGTTCGATGAGGAATACCGCGAGATATCCGCGGTAGTAGAAAAGCTCCTCAGGGAAACAAACGCCAAATGCGTCTATCTTGTCGATAAGGACGGACAGCTCATCTCCTCGACAGGAGATACGCAAAATATAGACGCCACCTCGCTGGCTTCCCTCACGGCAGGCAACATCGCAGCCACGGGCGGGCTTGCCAAACTCATCGGGGAGAAGGAGTTCTCCATCCTTTTCCACGAGGGCGAGAAGGACAACCTGCATATCTCGGTCGTCGGCCAGCGGGTCATCCTTGTCGTCATCTTCGACAAGAGGTCTTCACTGGGTCTCGTCAGGCTCAGGGTTAAGAAGGCGAGCGAAGAGCTTGGCAAGAGCATCCAGAAACTCCTTTTAAGGATGGAGGAGGGCTCTGACAAGGAAAGCCTCCTTAAAGAGATAACCGACGACGATATAGAGAGGCTCTTCCATTAACCGTTTATTCGCGGAAATAAGGCCTCTCATAAACGCTTGCAGCAGCCGCGCCGGCAGGTCCGGGGTGGTTTCTGACACCTATCTCCCGGAGCCGACGGTCGCAAGATGTCATTCATAAATTATTCCTCCAGGGAAATAAACTGCAAGATCGTGTACTACGGTCCGGGCCTGTGCGGCAAGACCACGAACCTGCAGCACATCTACAGGAAGACCAGGCCCGAGGCAAAGGGTAAGATGATAACCCTTGCCACCGAGACCGAGAGGACGCTTTTTTTCGATTTCCTCCCTCTCTCTCTCGGCGATATTAAGGGCTTCAAGACGAGATTCCACCTCTATACCGTTCCCGGGCAGATATTCTATGACGCTTCCAGAAAGCTCATTTTAAAGGGCGTTGACGGAATAGTCTATGTCGCCGACTCTCAGGTCGAGAGGATGGACGCGAACATGGAAAGCTTCGACAACATGCGCATAAACCTCGACGAGCAGGGCTATAACCTCGCTGAGGTGCCGTATGTTGTCCAGTACAACAAGAGGGACCTGCCGAATGTCGTGCCGGTCTCCGAGCTGAAAAAGGTATTGAATGTCGACGGCGTGCCCGACTTCGAGGCCGTGGCGGCCGAGGGCGCGGGGGTATTTGAGACACTGAAGGCTGTCGTGAAGCTTGTACTTATCGAACTCAAGAAAAGCGCTTAGGCGCTCCTTTCGTATATTCCAAAATTCATTTCAGGGAGTCTCAAGTGAGCCTTAGACAGGACATCCACAAGGACATTGCCGTTGCCATGAAGTCCGGCGACAAGGAAAGGCTTTCTACGGTCCGCATGCTCATGAGCGCCATCAAGTACAAGGAAGTCGACGCCCATCGGGAGTTGACCGACGAGGAGACTATCGCCGTCATCTCGTCCCTCGTGAAGCAGAGGCAGGACTCTATCGAGCAGTTCACCAAAGGCAACAGGCTTGACCTCGTGGAAAAGGAATCAAAAGAATTAGAGGTGCTTAGGACCTATCTGCCTCCCCAGCTTTCGGAAGCCGAAGTGCGCGATATCATAAAGAAGGCCGTGGCCGAAACCGGCGCGACCGGGCAGAAGGACATGGGCAAGCTAATGAAGGTCGTGATGCCGCAGGTCAAGGGCAAGGCTGATGGAAAAATGGTGAATGATATAGTGAAAGAGCTGTTGGGCTAAGTCCCCTGATATTACCCGTATAAGATTAAGCCCCGCGAGGTTTTCGAACCTGCGGGGCTTTTTTGTTATAAGTCTGTCATTCTGAGCGCAAGCGACAATTTTTGCAGGATAGCAAAAATTGAACTTCGAGCGTAAGCGAGAAGGCCCGAAGGGTCGAGCCCCAAGGATGGGGCGAGATAAGAATCTCGTTTTTCGTGCTCGGGCGTCCTTATACGCTTGGATTAAAAAGATTGCAGGGTTACGCTTCGCTAACGAAACTTTTTGGAAAAATAATATGAGTGAAATTATTGAATTATATTTTGAAGTCGGGTAGGGTGCGCTGTGCGCACCATTCCTTTCTGGTTACAGCACAAAATATGAACGGTGCGCACAGCCGGGTAGGGTGGGCACCGCCCACCATTTTTTTGGCGGGCATTGCCCGCCCTACGAGACCTTAGCGGGTTCAGGTTTGTAACCTGAACCCGAATATTCGGTAAATGCATCGTGCTGCCAGTTCGAACTAAAAGGTTCAGGGTACAACCCTGAACCTGCTAAGAAATCCATTGCGGCTCTTGTACCCGTTTTGATTTTTGTTTTTATAATATGGCTCATAATTAAAATCAGTAATTAACCGGGGAGGGTGGCACCGCCCACCTTTTTTTTGCGGGCATTCCCGCTCTGCAAAAAGATTTTTTCCATCCCCTTCAAGCCTTTTTCACCCCTTTCCCCATCCACCCCTCAAAAATGTAGAACTTGGGATATAATCTCGGTATAATTGGTCAACCTAAATACATTATGCGAAAAGGCCGGGGATGAAGATAAGGGAGATCTACGACAGGGCGATTAAAACGGGCAGGGAGCTCGACCCCAGGGGGCATGACGAAGTCTCCCGCGAGCTTGAACGCTCCAAGAAGGACTACGACGAGCTTAAGGAAAAGGACAAAAAGTTCTTTGACCCCGAAAAGCTCACCAACCCCTACGCCGACTCGCGCATACTCTTCGGAGACCCTGAGAGGGAAGTCAAAAGAGCCCTCGTCGGCATAGACATGGAAGTGGGCGAAGTCGTTCTCGCGGACAGGCTCACGGAAAAGGGCAAGCCCATCGACCTCATCATAGCGCACCATCCCGAAGGCAGGGGAATGGCCAAGCTCTACGATGTCATGGACATGCAGTCCGGCATACTCCTTAAATACGGAGTCCCCATAAATGTGGCCGAAGACATAATGGACGAGCGCATCAGGGAAGTCGAAAGAAGGCTCATGCCCGCCAATCACAACAGGGCGGTCGACGCGGCAAGGCTCCTCGATATCCCGCTCATGTGCCTGCACACTCCCGCTGACAACTGCGTGACAGACTATCTGCAGAAGCTTTTTGACGAGTCGAAGCCGTATTTCGTTTCCGACATCGTAAAGATATTGAAGGATATCCCCGAGTACATGACATCCATGAGCGAAGTCGGCTTGGCCCCGAAGGTCGTGACCGGCTCAGAGAAGCGCAGGGCCGGCAAAGTATTCGTAGACATGACCGGCGGCACCGGCGGGTCGAAGAAGGCTTTTGAGAAGCTCTCGCAGGCCGGGGTCGGCACCATCGTCGGCATGCACATCAGCGACGACCACAGGAAAGAGGCTGACAAGTTTCATATCAATGTCGTGATAGCGGGCCATATCCCAAGCGACAACCTTGGGATGAACCTGCTTCTGGATAACGCTCTCGACGGCGTGGAAGTCGTCGCGGCCTCGGGTTTCAGGAGAATAGCAAGGACCTGAACCGGGTAACCCTTTGCAGTTTATGCCGTGGACCAGACTACCTTAGAGACACTTGAATTTCCCGCAGTTTTAAAAGAGCTCGCCTCTTTTTCCATGACCCCCGTGGGAAAAGAGCAGATCGAGGGCGTGAGGCCTTCGTCCTCCGTCACAGAGATAGAAGAGGCGTTCAAAGAATACTCCGAGCTGGCCGGGATATTGAAGGTCTCCGGCACGCTCCCGCTCGGCGGCATCAGCGACATAAGGCCGGTGCTAGCGAGGCTCGACCCGGTTGGGGCGTTCCTGCTTGCGCCTGACCTTCTCCTCATTCGTTCCAACATCACGGCTTCGGCCCTCATCAAATCCCTCAACACGGCTTCTTTCAGCAGGCTTTACCCTCGAATTTCAGCCAGGATAGAGAACCTGTCCATCCAGGACGAGCTCAAAGAGGAACTGGAGCGCATACTTGACGACAGGGGCGAGATAAAAGACACGGCGTCGACCACCCTTTTCAGGATAAGAAAAGAGATACGAGCGAATAAAGACAGGGCCAGGAAGATCCTTGAGTCCATCACCACTGACAAAGATATAAAAGAATACCTCCAGGAAGATATCATCTCCATCAGGGACGACCGTTATGTGCTCGCCATAAAGGCAGGTGTGCACGCGGGCTTTCAGGGCGTTGTGCACGGCAGGTCTGGGAGCGGGGCGACTTACTTTATCGAGCCCATAGCGCTTGTCGAGCTGAACAACAAGGTCACCATCCTTAAAAAAGAGGAGAAGACCGAGGAGATAGAAATACTCAAAGAGGCTACAAGGAAGGTCTCCCTTCAGCGCGAGCCTTTGCTTGCGGACCTCGAGGTCGCCGCCTTCTTAGATGTTATACAGTCCAAGGCCCTGTTTGGCCGTGAGACAGGCTCGATAGTCCCTGAGATAAGAGAGCGCGGCGAGGTAAGGCTTTTGTCGGCCCTCCACCCGATTCTGGTCTTCAAGGAGAAACGGGGCGCGTCCCGGGCCATACCCATCGACCTCGTAATACCGGACGACAGGGGCGTGCTCGTCATATCGGGCGCGAACACGGGCGGCAAGACCGTCGCCCTCAAGACTCTCGGGCTTCTGACGCTCATGGCCCTTTCAGCCCTGCCCATACCGGTGGCCGAGGGCTCTGCGGCAGTGGCGTTCAAGGAGATATTCTCGGACATAGGGGACAGGCAGGACATCATAGCTTCGCTTTCGACTTTTTCGGCCCATGTGAAGAGGATGGGCGAGTTCCTCTCTAACGCGGTGCCCGGCTCGCTCGTGCTCATAGACGAGATAGGCGCTGGCACAGACCCCTCAGAAGGCGGGGCCTTTGCTCTGGCAGCCCTTGAGACCCTCCGTGAGCGCGGGGCAAAGATAATAATAACGACTCATTTGAACCTCTTGAAAGCCCATGCGCAGGTGGACGCGAATTACCTTAACGCATCGGTCGAGTTCGATGAAAAGACATTGAGGCCTCTTTACAGGCTCCGCTACGGCGTGCCGGGGCCGAGCCTTGGCCTTTCCATAGCGCAGAGTTTAGGGATTCCCGAAGCCGTCATAAACAGGGCACATGGATATATAAAGGAAAAGGAAGGGGCTTTCATCGAGTCCATAAGGATACTCGAAGAGGAAAAAGAGACGGTAAGGAAACTGAGGGAGCGTCTTGATTCCCTTGAGGCCCAGAGGCAAAAAGCCCTGGAGCGGCTCAGGCAGGACCGGGGAGTGATGGTCGAGCGGGCCAAACGCAACATCGACGCTATGGTCGGCAAGGCCGGGGAAGAGATACGGGAGTCGATACAGAAGTTCAGGGAAGAAGGCAAAGCCGCCTCCGGCAAGCGGACGGCAACAGAGGTGTTGAAGGCGGGCGACAGGCTTAAAGAAAAGCTCGGCCATAAAAAAGAGCGCTATATCCCGAAAAAAGGGGACAGGGTCTCGCTTTCGGGCTCAAATACGAAAGGCACAGTCATTACCGTTGACACCGATGGAAAAAAGGCCGAGGTGATGGTCGGAAACCTCAAGGTGTGGGCGCCCTGGGATAAGCTCGAAAGAAGGGGCGGCGTCGAGGCGAAGCCGTCTCAAGGAATAAGCGTAAGCGCCGATATGGAAATAGCTTCCACCCTGAACATAATAGGGATGAGGGTCGAAGAGGCTTTGCCGTTCGTGACGAAGTTTCTGGACAACGCCCACTCAAGCGGCCTTCAGAGCGTCGATATAATCCACGGCGTCGGCACCGGAAGGCTTTCAAAGGCAGTCGAGGAAAATCTGAAGGGCCATCCGCTTGTGAAATCTTTCCATCACGCCGAACCATCAAGGGGCGGCGGCGGTGTGACTGTAGTCGAACTGAAATAAAAGGAATAATGAGTATACCAAAGGAAAAAATAGAAGAGGTACGCGAGCGGGCCAGCATAGTGCAGGTCATAAACGAGTATGTGCCGCTTACGAAACGGGGCCACAACCATGTGGGCCTGTGCCCCTTCCACTCCGAGAAGAGCCCTTCGTTCACCGTGAACGAAGAGAAAAAGATATTCTACTGCTTCGGCTGCAACGAGACCGGCAATGTAATAACCTTTCTGATGAAAAAAGACGGCCTGGCCTTCCCCGAGGCCGTAAGGGCGCTCGCGTCCAGGTACGGCATCACCATAAACGAGTCCAAAAGTGGTGTCCCTGACGAAAGGGATCAGATATACTCTGCTCTCAAGGCCGCCTCAGAGTACTTCTCAGGGATGCTGCGCACTACTGCCGGAGACCCGGCAAAGGAATATCTGAAGGGCAGGGGCCTGACGGGCGAGCTTGCCAAGAGGTTTCTTATAGGGTTTGCCCCGAACAAGTGGGACGGCCTGTTCATGTTCCTCAAGAAAAAGGGCATAGGGGTCGACGCGGCTTGCAAGGCGGGCCTCCTTGTGAAAAAGGATAAAGGGCCGGGCTGCTACGACAGGTTCAGGAACAGGGTCATCTTCCCGATAACCGATGTCAGGGGCCGGATAATAGGCTTCGGCGGAAGGGCGATGGATGACAAGTCTTTGCCCAAGTACTTGAACTCCCCCGAGTCTCCGGTATTCAAAAAGGGCGAGACCCTTTTCGGCCTTGCCCAGGCAAAAGAGGCGGTTTCGAAAGAGGGCTTCGTTTTAGTCGTCGAAGGGTATTTTGATCTGGTCGCCCTGCACAGGCACGGCTTTTTGAACAGCGTCGCCACTATGGGCACAGCCCTTACGACCGACCATATAAGGATCTTGAAGGGTTACACCTCTTCCATATACGCGCTTTTCGATTCGGACGAGGCAGGGAAAAAGGCCGCGCTCCGCGGGCTCAATCTTTTCCTCAACGAGGATATCTCGTGCAGGGCCGTGCTTTTGAACCAGGGCAAGGACCCGGACGAGTTTTTGCAGCTGGCCGGGCCTGACGCCTTGCGCGAGGCCATCGTGGACGCGCCGACCCTTATGGAGTTCTACCTGGGGTCGCTCAGGGCCAGACTCAACATGTCCGCCCCCGAAGGCAAGAAGAAGTACTTCGAGGACGCGCTCTCGTATCTTTCGAAGATAGGCAACCTGGCTGAAAGGGGCCATTACGCGACTATTGTGGCTTCCACGCTGGGCATAGGGGTTGATTCGGTCTATGACGCGATAAAGGGCGCGAGCAACCCAGGAAACTTGAAAGTAAAGAGCGGCTTTCAGGCGAGAAGCCTTCCTGAACTTACGCTTTTAAGGGTCATAATGAAGCACCCGGAGCTCTTGAGCCCCGAGGTCGAAGCCGCTTTCGAGGCTTTTACTGACAATGAGCTGAAGGCGGCCGCAAGGGCTGTTGCCGGGTTATGCCACGAAGGCGTGGAAATTTCCGGGCCTGCTCTGCTGGAGCGGGTCGAAGGCGAAGCGCTGAAAGGCGCCATGGCCGAGCTTCTTTTCAGGGATATGGACGGCTTTGTGGAAGAGCCAGCAAGGATGGTGCAGGACAGTTTGAAAAGTATCATGAACAGGGGTAAAGTTAAGACATCTACTCAGGATATGATAAAACTCCTCGAACAGATGGGCAAGTCTGATATAGCGATAGAGCTGAGAAAAAGGATAGAGGTAGGCCCCTCTGGAAAAAGGCACTGACAGGGAAGTGGATATGGGAAGGCAGATGGAGCTGGAACCGGGGATGAAAGACCCGGAAATAGAAGATCTCGAGCTGGAAGGCGAGGACGTCGAAGGCATCGACCTCGACGACGAGGAGGCCGGGGATGTCCGGCTTCCGTCGGAGGCCCTTGAGCCTGATACCGCGCCTGCGGACATGGTCGGACCTGGGCCTTCGGCGGGTGCTGACCCTGTAAGGACCTACCTCAAGGAGATGGGCTCGGTCTATCTCCTTACCAAGGACGAAGAGATAGCCCTGGCCATGCGCATTGAAGAGGGCAAGGCCGCCATTGCCAGGGAACTCCTTGCCACGCGCTCGATAATAGAAGAGATAGAGCGGCTGAGGGACTCTCTTGCCGAACGCTTTCGCGGCGACGATGAACTCGAGTCAGATGACGAAGAGGCATTTGTAAGCGAGGACGAAGAGGAATTAAGGGCCGTCTTCGACAAGATAGAGGACGCGCTCAAAATATACGCCAAGGCCTCGAAACAGAAGGATACCGGCAAGGCCAGGGAAAAGCTCCTCGAGCTTGTGCTCGAGATAGAAAAAACGGCTGATGTATACGAAAAGACGATAGAGAACCTCAGAAAGGCCCGCGAAGAGATGAAGCGGCTCGGGGCGCGCAAGGCGTTCATCGAGGAGACGCTCAGGGCCTCAGGGGCTGGCTTCGACGCCCTTGCCGCTGACCCGACGGGCCCTGCCGCCGAATACGCGCTGACCGTAAAGGAGCTTGAAGTCCTCAGCGAGCGCATTGGGCTTGACGAGGAAGGGCTCTCGGCCCTGCTGGCCAGGATAGACGAATGGCACCTCAGGGTCGATGAGGCCAAGCAGAAGCTTGTAAAGGCCAACCTGAGGCTTGTGGTAAGCATCGCCAGAAGGTATCTGAACAGAGGCCTGCAGTTCCTCGACCTTATACAGGAAGGCAACATCGGCCTCATGAGGGCCGTTGAAAAGTTCGAATATAAAAGAGGGTACAAGTTCTCGACTTACGCGACCTGGTGGATAAGGCAGGCCATCTCCCGGTCGATAGCGGACCAGGCGCGCACCATACGCGTCCCTGTGCACATGATAGAGACCATAAACAAGCTGGTGCGCATATCCCATTACATGACACAGGAGAAGGGAGTGGAGCCCACCCCTGAAGAGATCGCGGCGGTCATGAACCTTTCTGTCGACAAGGTCAGGAAGATAATGAAGATAGCCAGGGAGCCCATTTCCCTTGATACTCCCGTGGGAGACGACGGCGACAGCCTGCTGGGGGACTTCATAGAGGACAAGGAAGCGGCTGTCCCTCATGATGAAATAATAAATAACGACCTTACCGGCCATATGAGCGAGGTGCTCGCGACCCTTTCTCCGAGGGAGGAGAAAGTCTTGCGCATGAGGTTCGGCATTGGAGAGGTGAAGGACCACACGCTTGAGGAAGTGGGGGCCTTTTTCAATGTCACGCGCGAACGGATTCGCCAGATCGAGGCCAAGGCTTTAAGGAAGCTCCGCCACCCCAAAAGGTGCAAGAAGCTCAAGACCTTCTCAGAGAAATGAGCGTCAGGAAACTGGCGCACAGATTACTAAAGTCTTGATTCGTGCTTTTTTCAACCCACGAAAAGTGATTTTTTTTTGACGCGCAAGACCCGCTGAAGCATTTGTTTTTCCTGTCAATTTTCTTAACGAACAGTTTTAATGTGCCGCTTTTATTAATTTTTTCTGAATTTTCCCTTGACAAGTTTTAATAACCAAATATAATAGCGGTAAAGGTAGACAAGCCTGAGGGCTCAAGACGGGTCTGACGGTTTACGGCGATGATGCCATAGTGCGACCATGCAGGTTGCGCGATGGCTTTTTTTTTGACAAAACAGATCATGCTACTCCCAAGGGGGAATTAAATTATGAAGAAAATCTTATCAGCGCTGTTTGCCATAACAGCGCTGGCCCTTGCGGGAGGGGCTGAGGCAATAACGGTAAGCGATTACCCTGCGGGGACAGCGGCAAACGGAATAGGCGGCTCAAGGCATAACATGGGCGGCCTCGGAAGGGTAATAACGACTACCGCCACAACAGAGATATGCGTATTCTGCCATACGCCTCACCATACGAATACCTCTAATAACCTGAAGCCCATGTGGAACAGGGCAACACAGGCCCCGGCAACCTATACGGCTTACGGCACCACCTTGGGCGGGACTACGGTCGCCAGCGGCGATATCGGTTCAACGACACTGGCCTGCCTTAGCTGCCATGACGGCGTTACCACCTTTGACAACCTCGTCAACGCGCCGGGAAAAGCTGGCGTTACCGCTGGCGGCGCAGACCGTGGCTGGGCTTTTGCAATGCCTGTAGCGAATGAGTTCATACCGCCCAACGCGGCGTACCACAAGTTCAACATAGCGCCCTTTACCTGTACCACCTGCCACTCGGCTGACCAGATACAGAGGCTGTTGATAGGCACCGATCTCTCCAACGACCACCCGGTTTCTATATCTTATAACTCCAGCGTGGCTGGCTTGAGGCCAACGGACACCATCATCGCCTCGATCGACCTTACGAGTGACCTGGCATCGTCGGCGGGAACGGCCTTCGGTTCAAACCTTGCTCAGAACCGCTGGGCTGTGAGGGGTTTTGTCTCTAACACCGCGACAATCGCCGACCTGCTCCGCGACGGAAAAGTCGAGTGCTCATCCTGCCATGACCCCCACTTCAGGAACCTGAGCTGGGATGAGGCCGAGCCTACCTGGACGAGCCAGGGAGCGCCAGCCACTGGAGACGGAGCCACTTGGTGCGGAAATGTGGGAGAGGCCTGCACTGACGGCCAGTTTTTGAGAAGGGTCGGCGGCAACACCGGCTCAGGCGTGTGCAGGACCTGCCATAACAAGTAACTGAGACTTTCGACAAGACTGAAAGGCCGGCGGAACTCCGCCGGCCTTTTTTATTGCGGGGGAGGAAGCGTGACAGGGCATTAAAACCTGCTTGGTCAGTCGGTTTGAGCGCATTAGAGATGTCTTGAGCGAAGCGAAGGGGAAGAATCCCGCAGTCAATGGAATAAGCAGATTTCGAGAGTTCCTCGCCGTCTTCCTCCTCATCTGGTCTGTCATACTGAGCGAAGCGAAAAATCTCACAGTTAAGGAATGATTTGAGAGTTCTTAGCGTGAAGATTTGTTCAGAACTTTTTCCGAAATATTTGATAAGGGAGAAAAACCGGAAGAAGAGAACAGCTCAAGGCGAAAAGAACCCGGCGTCTGCTCGATATCTATATGCGCTCAGGATGATATTCCCGTGGGAAATGCAGTGAAGGCTGACGCGACCCTGCAATGGTCAGGGGTCTGCCGCTTACGGACAATGTGTCTGGCTGTCTGCGAGCCGGATTGTGAAAATCAGAAGATAAGGTTAGGAAAGGATTACGGCTGGCTTTTTGGGGTGGTCTGCTGGTTTTGAGAAGCCGGGGCAGCAGGGGCGGCTGCCGGGGCGGTCATGGGTTCATTGCTCTTTTTCAATATTTCCTGTACGGTCTTCTGCATCGAATTGAGCTTGAGCATCATCTCGTTGGCTTCCGAGCCCTTGAAGTTCGTGAAGATGACGAGCTTCATCTCGGACATGTCTCTCAAGAGCCCTTCAAGGTCGTTCTGGAGCCTGCCGAGCTTTGCCTGTGAATAATCCTGCTGGGCCTTGAGTTCTATGTATCGATTGGTCAGCTCGCTCAAGGTCCTTCCGCGTTCCTGGACCTTTATCTCGAGCGCGCGTTCGGTAGCGGCGTTCTCGGTGCGCTCCTTGTTCATCTTCTGCATCAGCAGATTGATGTTCTCGTCGTAGGCGCCCCTTGAGACGCACCCCTCAGCGAACAGGGGAAGGGCCAGAAGGCCTGCGGCAAAGATGATCTTTTTTCTGAGTGTAAGACAAGCCATGGGAGCATAATACCAGATTGGGAGCGCTTTTGGAAGAAAAACGGCTCAGCCGGGCTTACCGCGGATTTGGCGAACGCTAAATTGTTTGACTTATGCCGGTTTTCTGGTATAATCTCCATTCCGGTTTTAAAGGCAGGGGGAGTTATTCCCTGCGGAGTATTCCATCAAAAAGAACGATGTGTCATGGATGGGGGGTGTTACGATTGTCAGAAGTCAAGGTTTATGATGACCAGCTCGAGAAAGCGCTCAAGATCCTCAAGCGCAAGCTCGCTCAGGACGGAACCTTCAAAGAGATAAAGAAGCGGAGGTTCTACGAGAAGCCCAGCGTAAAGAAGAAGAGAAAGCGTCAGGAAGCGGCAAAGCGCCGTGCCAAGGCCTCCAAGAAGAGCGCGAGAAGGGCTCAGGATTAAAAGAGCTCCCGCCTTTTAAGAGTAAATAAAGAGGGCCCCGGTTATCCGGGGCCCTCTTTCTATTTCGGGTTTTTCATTCCGGATGATGCTGCCTTTGAAGCGTTCTTTTCTCCCTTTCTTTGCTAAAGAGGGGCAAGGGAGATTAACTCAAAACCAATAATCCCCCTTTAGAAAAGGGGGAAGTTAAAGCCAAGAGGCATTGAGTTTGCGGCAAAGAGGTATTTTGTAAGGAAGCTCATTCCTGGTTACCCCTCTTTTATAAAGAGAGGGCAGGGGAGATTATCTGAAAACCAATAATCCCCCTCAGTCCCCCTTTAGAAAGGGTCTTAGGAAGCAACCTCATCTTTGGAAAATCGAGCATTTTGAGATTGCTTCGTCGTTTCACTCCTCGCAATGACAGCAATAATGAGAATTAATCAGAGCTTCCTTAAAAGCGTTTCCTCTTACTGCCTTTCCTTGACAAGTGAATCGACTATGCCCGGGTCGGCAAGCGTCGAAGTGTCCCCAAGGTCTTCGGTCTCGCCCTGGGCTATCTTCCGGAGAATCTTTCTCATTATCTTGCCGCTTCTGGTCTTCGGGAGGCCGGTGGTGAAGTGTATCTTGTCCGGCTTGGCGATGGGGCTTATCTCATGTCTGACATGCTCTTCGACTTCTGTCTTGAGCTCAGGGGTTATCGCGATACCTTCTTTCAATACGACAAAGGCGTATATGCCCTCGCCCTTTACGGCATGCGGGTAGCCAACGACAGCGGCCTCAGCCACGGACGCGTCAGAGACCAGCGCGCTTTCAATTTCAGCGGTGCCGAGCCTGTGGCCTGAGACATTGAGAACATCGTCTATCCTGCCCATTAGCCAGAAATCTCCGTCTTCGTCAACCCTCGCGCCGTCTCCGCTCATGTAAAAGCCGGGGAAGCGGCTGAAGTAGATTTCCTTGATGCGCCTGTTCTCCGGGTCTCCGTATGTGCCGCGCAGCATGCCGGGCCAGGGCTTTTCAATGACGAGGTAACCGCCCTCGTTTGTTTTGGCGGGCCTGCCGTCTTCTTTCAGGACCTTCGGGACGATGCCGAAAAACGGCCTCGTAGCGGAGCCCGGCTTCAAGGTGGTGGCTCCAGGCAGGGCTGATATGAGTATGCCGCCAGTTTCGGTCTGCCACCATGTGTCCACGACCGGCAGCTTGCTTTTGCCGACGACTGAATGGTACCACATCCATGCCTCTGGGTTTATGGGCTCGCCCACTGAGCCGAGAACGCGCAGGCTCGTGAGGTCGCGCTTTTCGACCCAGCCGGTCCCGCACCTCATGAGAGCCCGTATGGCAGTGGGCGCGGGATAAAATATGTTGACCCCGTGTTTTTCGATTATCTCCCAGAACCTGCCGGGGTTTGGCCATGTCGGCACACCCTCGAACATGAGGGAGGTCGCGCCAACCGCGAGCGGGCCGTACAGGATATAGCTGTGGCCCGTGACCCAGCCTATGTCAGCGGTGCAGAAGTAAACATCTTCTTCTTTGTAATCGAATATCCATTTGAAGGTGAGGGCGCAATAGACCATGTAGCCGCCGGTCGTGTGCAGCACGCCTTTGGGCTTGCCTGTCGAGCCGCTCGTGTAGAGTATAAAGAGCGCATCCTCTGAGTCCATCTCCTCAGGGGGGCAGATGCCCGTGATGCCGGGCGCGTCCATCTCGTCGTGCCACCAAGAGTCCCTGTCCTCGACAAACGGGACCGGGTTCCCTGTCCTTTTGACTACGATGACTTTTTCTATTCCCGGGCACTCGGCCAGAGCCGCGTCACAGTTCTCTTTCATTGGTATGGGCTTGCCGCCCCTTACGCCCTGGTCAGAGGTGACGACAAGCCTGGAGTCGGAATCGAGTATCCGATCGCGAAGCGACGACGGGCTGAAGCCGCCGAATACAACGCTGTGGATCGCGCCAATGCGCGCGCAGGCCAGTACCGATATCGCCAGTTCCGGTATCATGGGCAGGTATATCGTTACTCGGTCGCCTTTTGTAACGCCTGATTTTTTAAGGACATTCGCGAAGCGATTGACCTCGCGGGAGAGCTGCTGGTAGGTGTAAGTCTTTGTCGTCCCGTCGTCGCCTTCCCAGATTATCGCCGCCTTGTTCCTTTTCCATGTGGAAAGGTGGCGGTCAAGACAGTTGTACGAGGCGTTTAGTTTCCCGTTCAGGTACCATTTGACCTGGGGCTTGTGAAAGTCCCACTCAGAGACTTTGTCCCACTTCCTCGACCAGTCGAGTATCCCGCCCATGCGGTCCCAGAAGCCGTCCGGGTCGTCTATCGACTCTTTGTAAAGCTTTTCGTATTCATCGGCCCCTTTTATGTGGGCGTTTTCCTGAAGCTCCGCAGTGGGCGGGAAGACCCTCCTCTCCTGAAGGAGCACCTCTATTGATTCTCTTTTGTCTACCGGCATGAGTTATCTCCATGTTGTATTTCGGGCCTTAAGGGCCATGCCTTTAGAAAAGATTAACTTATGCGGCAAGTAGTGTCAAGCTTGCCGGCAGGCAGCATAACCTTGCATAAATACTGAGTATATGTTAAAAAATCCTGATAAGCTTGAGGGGCATGACTAATGAACACCGGCTATAACCAGAATGTGCTTTTCAGGGGCGAGGTCTACCACATACAGACAGAGGACGGCGGGCAGGCAAACCCTGTCGTGACGACTCTTCTTTTCAAGGGCGGAACTGTGCTTGCCTCGAAGAAGGTCAGCTACGCTGATATGGCCCTCTCGGGCGACATAGGCGTGGCAGTGAGGTCCCTTATGACCGAGCAGCACGCGAATATGCTCCGCGAACTGAAGGCAGGCCTTTTCCACAAGGAAAATAACGATAAGGAAATTCAATAGATGAGCATTACCGCTATAAGGGGCTTCAATGACATACTCCCCGGCGACACTGAACTCTGGAGGCACATCGAAAGATGCGCGTGGTCGATATTCCGTACCTGCGGCTTTGGCGAGATAAGGCTTCCCATAGTCGAGAAGACCGAGCTGTTCATGCGCTCCATCGGCGAGACGACCGATATAGTCGAAAAAGAGATGTACACCTTTGCCGACCGCCACGGCGACGCCATTACCCTGAGGCCTGAGGGCACTGCCCCGGCGGTGAGGGCGTATATAGAGCACAAGCTCTATACTGCGCCGGTCACGAAGCTCTATTATACCGGCCCCATGTTCCGCTACGAGAGGCCGCAGAAGGGCAGATACCGCCAGTTCTATCAGATAGGCGCGGAGGTTCTCGGAGATGAGAGCCCGAGGAGCGACGCCGAGACCCTTTCCATGCTCATGAAGTTTTTCGGGACCCTCAAGATTCAAGGCGCGACATTGCAGATAAATTCGCTCGGGGACGCTTCATGCCGTCCCGCCTACAAGGAAAAGCTCTACAACTACCTCAAGGAGAGGGCAGGGGAGCTTTGCGAGAACTGCGTGAGGAGGATTGAGACCAACCCCTTGCGCGCGCTCGACTGCAAGGCCGCTGGCTGCATCGAAGCCACATCGAGCGCGCCTTCCCTCGTCGATTCTCTCTGTGAGCCCTGCGCGGTCCACTTTGACAGGGTGAAATATTTCCTTAAACTCTATGGGATAGAGCCTCTCGTGAACCCCAGGATGGTAAGGGGGCTTGATTACTACACAAGGACGACTTTCGAGATAACCGCCGACAACGGCCTCGGCTCGCAGAACGCGGTTGCCGCTGGCGGCAGGTACGACGGTCTTGTAGAAGAGCTTGGAGGGCCAGCCACCCCATGCTTCGGCTTTGCCATAGGCATGGAGAGGCTCGCTATGCTTCTTAACAGGGAGCAGGTGGCCGCGGCCCCGCTTACGGTCTTCATCGCACTCGGGATTGATGCCGAGAAAAAGGGCGTTGAGCTCGTCTCCGCATGGAGAGAAGCCGGGATAAGGGTAGTCGAGGATTTTTCCGCCGGGGGCTTGAAGTCCAGGATGAAGCGGGCGGACAGGCTTGGGGCCGACTACGCCGTCATTGTCGGCGAGAATGAGCTGAACCAAGGGGTCGCGACAGTAAAAGACATGAAGCAGGCCACTCAGGAGACGGTCGCCTGGGACAGGGTGGCCGACCTTATTAAGGGCGGCAAGTAATTGAAGGGTGCTTCTAAAATTAGAAATTTTTTCCGAGGTCGAGGAAGGGCGGAAATGAAAAGCGCAGCATATATTGATAATATGTGAGCATTTTCATTTGCGCCCTGACAAAGAGATCGGGAAAAAGAGCAATTTTTAGAGGCACCCTGAACGGAAAGGGGGAAGCTTGCACCTCCCGGTAATAGATTCGCCGCTTGTCTTGATAGCAGCACTCGTCATTTTCATACTGACCGCAACAGGCGTGGTGCTCGTCCTCTGGATAGCCATGCCCTTTTCCATGTTCGGCGTCAAGGGACACCTGAAAAAGATGGTAGAGGAGCAGGAGAAGACGAACAGGCTCCTTGAGGCTGTCGTCGAATCAATGCGTAAAGAAAGCCACGCGCCCGCCGAAATGAAGGAAGACAACCCTTAGTACGCCCCATTCCGGCTGGAAGCCGATAGATAATGACTGAAAAAAAGACCCTTACGATCGAGTTCGTGGCCGCCCTCCTCAAAAAAAGAGGGCTCTTGACGGAGAACGATGAAAGGGAACTCGCCATAAAGGGTGATGCCGGGAAGGCAAGGCTCCGCAAATCAAATGAGTCGTTCTACTCTTCCAGACGCCTTCAGACCGTCTCCGAGACCATCTCCGCCGCCGAGGTCATAGCTTCTTTCGAGTTCCTTGTCCCCGGCACTGAAAAGTACCTTACCGAAGACATGATAACCGAGGCGATAGCCGCTGAAGCGGGCCTTCCGTACAGGAAGATAGACCCGCTGAAGCTCAACCTCGAAACGGTCACTTCCCAGATACCAAGGCCATTTGCCCAGAGGCACCTTGTGGTGCCTATAGAGGAAAAGGGCGGCATCATAACCCTGGCGGTCGCGGACCCGTTCAACCTCGAGGCAGTGGAGAACCTCAGGCACTCGAGGAAGATGAAGCTCGAGCTGGTCTTGAGCTCGAAGTCCGACATTTTGAAGATCGTGAGGGAGTTCTACGGTTTCAGGTACTCGGTAAGCGCGGCGCAGAAGGAATCCGGCGGGGTCGCCGACCTCGGGAACCTCGAACAGTATGTAAGGCTCAAGGGCGCGGTCGAGCTTGAGGCTACCGACCAGCACATAGTCAACGCTGTCGAGTACCTCCTGCACTACGCCTACGACCAGAAGGCGTCAGACATACACATAGAGCCAAAGAGGGAACGCTCTCTCGTGAGGCTCAGAATAGACGGGGTGCTTCATTACATCCATTCAGTGCCCAGGGCCGTCCACCCATCGATTGTATCGCGCATAAAGATGCTCTCCCGCATGGACATAGCGGAAAAGAGGAAGCCGCAGGACGGGCGCATAAAGACCTCTTTCAGGGACAGGGAGATGGAGCTTCGCGTATCCACCCTTCCCACGGCCTTTGGCGAGAAGATAGTCATAAGGATATTCGACCCGGAAGTCCTGTTTCAGGACTTGTCGGGGCTGGGGTTCACCCCAAGGGAGCACGAGCTGTTCAGCTCGTTCCTCAAGAGGACATACGGAGTCGTGCTGGTGACCGGGCCTACCGGAAGCGGCAAGACGACCACTCTTTACTCGGCGCTGAAGTCTTTGTCATCGCCCGAGGTGAACATAGTCACCATAGAGGACCCGATAGAGATGATAGTAGAAGAGTTCAACCAGGTCGGGGTGCAGCCGCTTATCGGTGTGGACTTCGCCGGGAGCCTCCGCACAATCCTGCGCCAGGACCCTGACATAATAATGGTGGGAGAGATAAGGGACAAGGAGACCGCGACTAACGCGGTGCAGGCGGCCCTCACAGGCCACCTCGTGTTCTCGACGCTTCACACGAACGACGCGCCTTCGAGCATCACGAGGCTGATTGACCTGGGCGTGCCGCCCTTTCTGATAAATTCGACGGTCGCCGGGGTGCTCGCCCAGAGGCTGGTGCGTAAGATTTGCGTTCACTGCCGCAAGGAAAGGGCCCTGAAATTAGAGGAGGCGCAGAACCTCAGGCTTAAAAATGACCGCGAGTACAGGGTGTTTTTCGGCGAAGGCTGTCCCGAGTGCAGGGGCACTGGCTATAAAGGCAGGACCGGGGTGTTCGAGATACTCGATCTGACGGATAAGATGAAGGCCGTAGTGGCAAAGACAAACGACGCCGGGGTGATATTCAAGGCCGCCCGCGAAGAGGGCTTATCAACTCTGCGCGAGTCGGCAGTAAGAAAGATGCTCCAGGGACAGACGACTTACGAGGAAGTGATAACGGTAACATGAAGATAACCAAAGCAGAGTTCATATCAAGCGCCGCGAAGACAAGCCAGTGCCCCGCAACCGGCCTCCCGGAGATCGCGCTCATCGGAAGGAGCAATGTCGGGAAGTCCTCGCTCATAAACGCGTTAACGAACAGGAAGGCCCTGGCCAAGACAAGCTCGCAGCCGGGAAAGACCCGGCTCATTAACTTCTACGCCATAAACTCTACCTTTTGCCTGGTTGACCTCCCTGGGTTCGGCTACGCTAAAGTCTCCCATGACGAAAGAAGGTCATGGGAGATTATGGTCAACGAATATTTCGCGAACAGGGAATCGCTCAAGGGGGCGCTCGTCATACTCGACCCCAGGCGCGATGCCGGGCCGGTCGAAGAGAACCTCTTCGGCTGGATAAGGGACAGGGCTCTGGCGTACACGGTCGTATTCACCAAGACGGACAAGCTCTCGAAAAACCAGCTCGCCCAGAGGCTCGCCGCGCTTAAAAAGGCCATCCCGCTGGAAACTCCGGTCCTTTTTTCGGCGGTCTCCGGCGACGGCAAGCTCCAGCTCGGCAAGAGGATCCACGAGATGCTGGAGTCGCTTGAAAAGTGATTCGGGTCACTGACTCGGCGCTTGATACGGCGGTAAATTGGTTGTGGACGGGTATCCCCGCAAGCGTAGGGCTTGGTTTTTCCTTGACAAATATTTGAAAAAGGGATTAATTCGACAAATGAAACATAAAGCCATTATAAGTCTCGCGGCACTGGCCTTCGTTGCTACCGGGTGCGCCGGGGTGAACGAGCAGCAGAGGTCCATTGACAAGCTTACCCTGCAGGTGACAGACCTCCAGGCCTCTCTTGAACAGACAGGGGCGAAGGTCGACGACCTCGGGAACAGGTTCGTCCTGCTCCAGGAGAAGATAGACGCATCCCGGGCCGACATAGACAAGCTGAGCGCGGCCGTTGTGCCGTCGCACCCGCCTGAAGGGCTCACCGTAGTCCCGCTTGCCGAAGAAGAGCTGAAGTACAACCCCGGCCCCAGCCAGAAGGGGCATACTATGAAAAAAGAGACAGGGGAGGCGAGCCCCGAGGCCATGTACAACAAGGGCCAGGACTTATTTCTGTCCGGGAGGTACGAAGAGGCCAGGGGCGCGTTCAACGCTTTCCTCAAGGCCTATCCGAGGCACGGCCTTTCAGACAACGCTCTGTACTGGATAGGGGAGTCCCATTACGCGGAAAAGGATTTCGCGAGGGCGCTTGAGAAGTTCAGGGATATTGCCGATAAGTATCCAGGCGAGAACAAAGCGCCGGACGCTCTTTTAAAGGCGGGTTTCTCGCATATGGAAATGAACGAGGGTGACAGGGCCAGGGCCGTA
>MGPK01000052.1:8951-10143 GCA_001795535.1 Deltaproteobacteria bacterium GWA2_54_12 | reverse complement strand
CGCGGCCATTGCCGACGAGCCTGGCACTGTGGCAGTCGAGGTCGTCGAGCCTTCAGGCGAAAAGCCGGCCGAGGTCATCTATCATAAAATAGTCCCGAAGGATACGCTCTGGGACATCACCGAGCATTATCAGAAAGACCCGTTCAAATGGCCGGGCGTATGGAAGCTCAACCCGTATATATCCAACCCGCATCTCATATATCCCGGCAATACCGTAAAATTGACGCCTGGCGGCATCGAGATACTTGAGCCGGACGACATGAAAGCCGAAGGGCTCGGCAAAGTCGGGCTCGAACCCGACGGCGCGCTCGTCCTCGAACCAGAGGTTGGGGAAGAGCCGGTACAGGCTGCCGCCCCTGCCCCGGCGGCACCGAAAGGCCCGAGCTTGAACGATTCCGCTATGGCCAGGAGCGGCTTCATAACCGAAAGGGAGCTGCAGGCCAGCGGGGCCATAATAGAGCCTAAAGAGAAAAAGATTCTCATAACCAGCGACGACGAGGTCTTTGTCTCCTTCAAGGAAAAAGAAGGCATAAAGCAGGGCAGCCGGTACACCATCTACACCGTAGGCAGGCAGATAACTCACCCTGACACGGACACGCCCATCGGATATGAAATAGACATACTCGGCAGCATCACCGTGACCAGGGCCGATGGCGTAGTGGAGGCGCTGGTCGACAACGCTTTCAGGGAGATACCTCTGGGCGCGAAGGTGCGCCCCTACAGCGAGCCCGTCCGCGAGGTGGAGATAACAAAGTCCTCCTCAGAGGTCGCCGGGGTCATAGTAATGGCCTTAGAGGGCAAAGAGAACCTCTCGGAAGGCGACATAGCCTACCTTGACAAAGGCCGGGACCACGGCCTCATGAAGGGCAATGTCATGCGCATATTCAGGCCCGTTCCCGAAGCGGCCGATCCCATGGGGAGCGGGAAAAATATCGCCCTGCCGCCTCTCGACCTCGGCACGCTTGTTGTTCTGGAAGCCGGGGAGGGCACTTCGACAGCCGTAGTAGTAAAGAGCGTGAGGCCTATTGCCTGGGGCGACAAGGTCAGCACTACCGCGAATCATTAATAGAGACAGCCTGAAATCATCAGGGGCCGGCAGACCGTCGGCCCTTCCAAGCTCCAGAATCCACAAAAAGATTTGCCAGGCTATGCCTTCAGGGGAAAAGGTTGGATGAGAAAAGGCTGAAATACT
>MGPK01000052.1:0-8907 GCA_001795535.1 Deltaproteobacteria bacterium GWA2_54_12 | reverse complement strand
GGCCCCGGGGTCCTCGAACCGTCTTTGGCGAAGCTGGTGCTCGGGTTCAAGAACTGGGACAGGGCCGAGCAAGAGATTGAGCTTGCCCGGAAAAAAGGCGCTCGTATAGTACCCTATGACGACCCTTCATTCCCGCAGGCATTGAAAAGGACCTACGACCCGCCATGTCTCCTGTACATGATGGGCAGCGCCTACAAGGAAGATTGCCCAGCCGTCGGCATCGTAGGCACGAGGCACCCTACTCAGTACGGGACCGCGATGGCCGAGACGCTGGGCCGTGACCTCGCGTACTCCGGCGTAAATGTCGTGAGTGGAATGGCCCGCGGCTGCGATATGTCCGCCCACAAAGGTGCTTTGAAAGCCGGGGGATTTACCACGGCTGTGCTTGGCACAGGGGTGGATGAAGTATACCCCGGGGAAGCAAAAAAGCTCTACTCCGAGATAATCGAAAAGGGCGTCGTCATCTCCGAGTATCTTATGGGAACGCCGCCCCATCAGTATAACTTCCCGAAAAGGAACAGAATAATAAGCGGGCTCTCCCTGGGCGTGGCAGTGGTCGAGGCGCCACTACGGAGCGGCTCTCTCATGACGGCCAGGCTTGCCCTGGAGTACGGCAGGGAGGTCTTTGCCTTTCCGGGGCAGGTCAACTCGCCGAGGAGCAGCGGCACGAACAGGCTCATAAAGGACGGGGCCATGCTCATCGAGGGCGCTAAAGACATCGTAGAGGCCCTTGGCCTGCCCACCGCGGCTGAACGCCAGGAAGTGCCGGCCATATTGCCGGAAGGTGACGAGAAGCTCCTTTTTGACGCGCTCGGCAATGATCTGGTGCAAATAGACAGCCTCTGCGAAAAGACGGGCCTCAGCGCGGCAAGGACATCCACGCTGCTGCTGAATATGGAACTCAAGGGCATGATAGAGCAGAAGCCGGGCAAATCGTTCCTGAGAAGGATATAAAACGCTGGCCGTTTTTCCGGCCGTATTTCCTTTTTATGATATAATATCAAACGGCTTCAGGCAAAAATGCCCGGTAACGGTGGTAAATGCTTGCCGTGAAAGCATTAAGCCCGGAGCTTTTCAGCGAAAAAAGTAATCATTCAGGAAGGTATCGAGGGGAATGGGAAAATCGCTTGTAATAGTTGAGTCTCCGGCAAAAGCCAAGACCATAAACAAGTTCCTGGGCAAGGACTTTATTGTGATGGCCTCGGTCGGCCATGTAAAAGACCTGCCGAAGTCCAAGCTCGGCATCGATATTGAAAACGGCTTCGAGCCGCATTACGAGGCCATAAAGGGCAAGGCGAACACCATAAAGGAATTGAAGAAGGCCGGCAAGAGCGCGGACAGGATATTCCTCGCGCCTGACCCTGACAGAGAGGGCGAGGCCATTGCCTGGCATATCGCCGAAGAGATAGACAAGAAGAACGAGAAGACCTCGAGGGTCCTGTTTAACGAGATAACCGAGAAGGCCGTGAAGGAGGCGATAGCCCACCCCATAGCCCTCGACCAGAACAAGTACGAGGCCCAGCAGGCAAGGAGAGTTTTGGACAGGCTGGTGGGCTATCAGGTAAGCCCGATACTCTGGGACAAGGTGAGAAGGGGCCTGTCCGCCGGAAGGGTCCAGTCGGTAGCGGTGCGCCTCATATGCGATCGTGAAAGGGAGATACAGGCCTTTATCCCAAGGGAGTACTGGTCTGTTACCGCCAGGTTCGAGACCCTTGGCGGAGACGCCTTCACGGCCAAGCTTGCCAAAAAGGACGGCCAGAAAATAGAGCTCAATAACGGCGATGACGCCAAGGCGGCACTCGCTGAGCTGGAAGGCGCTCCTTACAAGGTAGCCGAGGTCGAGACCAAAGAGACGAAGAGGAACCCCGCGGCTCCTTTTACGACGAGCAAGCTCCAGCAGGAGGCCGCAAGGAAGCTCGGGTTTACCGCCAAGAAGACCATGATGCTCGCCCAGCAGCTCTATGAAGGCGTGGAGCTCGGAGACGAGGGGCCGGTGGGACTCATATCCTACATGAGGACCGACTCCACAAGGGTATCGGCCGAGGCGGTAGCCTCTGCCAGGGATTTCATACAGCTCAAGTACGGCGCCGATTACCTGCCCAAGGGGCCGAATATCTATAAGTCCAAGAAAAAATCACAGGACGCCCATGAGGCCATAAGGCCGACCTACTTCCAGTATTCGCCGGACGATGTAAAAAAACACCTCTCAAAGGACCAGCACAGGCTCTATCAGCTCATCTGGAACAGGTTCATAGCCTGCCAGATGACCCAGGCCCTCATAGACCAGACCAGGGCGCAGATACAGGCGAAGAACTATACTTTCAACGCGTCCGGCTCCACGGTAAAGTTCCCCGGCTTCATGGCTGTCTACATAGAAGGCCAGGATATCGAGGAAGAGAAGGAAGAGAAGCTGCCGGCCCTTAAAAAAGACGAATCGTTAAAGCTCCTGGGCCTCGACCCGGACCAGCACTTCACCCAGCCGCCGCCGAGGTTTACCGAGGCCTCACTCGTGAAGGAGCTCGAGGAGCAGGGTATAGGAAGGCCTTCGACCTACGCGTCCATCATCTCAACAATACAGGACAGGGAGTATGTCCTGAAGGACGGCAAGCAGCTCAAGCCCACCGAGCTCGGCTTCACCGTCACTGACATGCTTGTCGAGAGCTTCCCCGAGATTCTGAATGTGGAGTTCACGGCCCGCATGGAAGAGGAGCTCGACCAGATAGAGGACGGGCAGATGGAGTGGCGCACGGCCATGACCGAGTTTTACGGCCCGTTCAGCGCGAGCCTCGAAAAGGCCAAAAAAGAGATGAAGAACATCAAGGCCGAGGAGATTCCCACAGATATCGTCTGCGAGAAGTGCTCCAGCATGATGGTCATAAAGTGGGGTAGGAAAGGCAAGTTTCTGGCCTGCTCGGCATATCCGGAATGCAAGAACACCAAGGACTTCACCACCGGCGAGGACGGCAAAATCGTCGCCCTCGAGAAGACCGCCGAGGTCACGGAGACTCAGTGTCCGACTTGCGGCAAGCAGATGGTCGTGAAAAGCGGCCGTTTCGGCAGGTTCCTTGCCTGCTCCGATTATCCGAACTGCAAGAGTACTTTGCCTTATTCAACAGGCGTGCCCTGCCCTGAGGGCGACGGCGGCATGCTGGTCGAGCGCAGGACTAAAAAAGGAAGGGTCTTTTTCAGCTGTTCCAAATACCCCTCCTGCAAGTTCGCGACCTGGGACCTTCAGAAACTGGATTGACCGGGGCGGGAAGTTTCAGATATAATACGGAGCAGGCAGTTCCTTGCCGCCGGGTATGCCCGGCGGCAAGGGCGCGCAGGTTCATCTCAGGCATCACTCTCCCTTCACCGCTACCTCATCTCGATCAACCTGCTTTCCATTAACCGTCTATCCTTGAGAGGGCGCAGGCATGATAACGAAAGATTCCAAAAACATCCTGATAGCCGACGATTCCATTTTTTTCAGAACCAAGCTTTCGGACATACTTGTCGAGGCGGGCCACAAGGTAAGGTTTGCCAAGGACGGGCGCGAGCTCATAAGCGAGATAAAGATCGACGCGAACGGCATCGACCTTCTGATGCTCGATTTGCAGATGCCGGATATTGACGGCTTCGGCGTATTGCAGTGGATAGCCGAACAAGGGCTGAGGGGCGCTTTTCCGGTCCTCGTCATAACCGGCGTCTACGAGCCCGGTGAGATAATGGACCGCCTACGGGGTTTGGGGGCCAGCGGCCTCATGACAAAGGGGCTTACCCCGGAGCAGATAATATTCCGGGTGAACAGGCTCCTTTTCCCGGAAAAGACCGCACAGGGCCAGCCCAGGATGAGGGTCCCTATCTCCATACCAGTGGACTTCACGCTCGGGGACATGACCAGAACGGGTTTTCTTCTCAATATCAGCGAGACAGGCACATTCCTCCATACCAAGGCGGAGCTTCTGACGGGCTCGCTCCTTCGGCTCCGCTTCTGTCTGCCGGAGTCCGAGAAGGTGCTGGACCCTAAGGCAATAGTCAAATGGTCCACGGCCGATGTCGCCAAGAGGACGCTCTTTGGCGGCTACGGGCTCATGTTTACCTCGATTGAGGCTGACGAGCTGGAGCATGTCAAGGCCTTCATATCAGTGGAGGCCAAAAAGCTCGGGCTGGAAGAAGAGCACAGTAGTTAAAAATCGCTCTTTTTCCTGATCTCTGCGTCAGTGCGTAAATAAAAATGCTCACATATTCTCATATATGCTGCGCTTTTTATTTCCGCCCTTCCTTGATCTCAGAAAAAATAGCTGATTTTTAAGACGCCCTGGGGAAAGTTTTTCAGACGCGCTTTGTTCATGAAATAAAAAAAGGGGGTCTGCCAGAAGCAGACCCCCTTCCGTATTTTTCTGATCAGTTTTCGTTTTTGCGGGAGATGAAAAACGACAGGAGCGCCAGGCCAACTCCGGCGGTTATGGCCGAATCAGCTACATTGAAGGCGGGCCAGTGATGGCCGCTGATGTGGAAGTCCAGGAAGTCGACGACTGAGCCCTGTCTTATCCTGTCAACGAGGTTTCCGGCGGCCCCTCCGGCTATGAGGGAGAGGGCCCAGGTGTAAAGTCTGTCCTTTGAGCCGCGCACCATCGAGGCTATGAGGACGAGCGCGCCGATGGATATGCCTATGAGAATGAGCTTCCCTGAAAAGCCGCTCCTGTTCAGTATGCCGAAGGCGGCCCCGGGGTTACGGTAATAGACGAGGTTGAAAAAGCCTGGCACCGCTTCCACTATCTCGTACGGGGCCAGGACCGCTGTGACGGCGAGCTTGGTTATCTGGTCGAGAACCAGGACGGCGGCTCCCACGAGGGAGAATATTTTCATGTTGCCGCTTATCTTAAAGCCTCCGCGCACCTGTCGCATACGGCCGGGTGCTCATGGTCTTTGCCTACGAAAGTGCTGTAGTGCCAGCACCTTTCGCACTTGCCGCCCTCGGCTTTGCTCACGATGACCGAAAGCCCTTCTAATTCCGTAGAAGTGAATGCAACGGCTTCGCCGCTCCGGGATGAGGCGTCCAGCGGCTCGTCAGAGACTACGAGCCTCGATATGATGAGCACCTCTTCGAGGGCCTTTTCTTCTTCCTTGAGCATCTCCCTGTCCTTTTCAGGCGGGTAGACCATGACCTGCGCGTCAAGCGGGTGGCCGATTATCCTGGCCTGCTGGCGCGCCATCTCGAGGGCCTTTGATATCTCGTTCTTGTAGGCGGCCAGTTTGTCCCACTTCTCCTCGAGCGTCGTGTCTATCCACTCGGACTTGGGCTCTGGCATGGAAGCCATGTGTACGCTCTCTTCTTTTTTACCGGGAAGGAGCGCCCAAGCCTCTTCGGTCGTGAAGACAAGGACCGGGGCCGTGAGGCGGAGGAGACTGTCCAGCACGATGTGCATGGTCGTCTGGGCGGCGCGCCTGCCTCTGGAGTCGGCCCTGTTGGTGTAGAGCCTGTCCTTTACGATATCCAGATATGAGGCCGAGAGGTCTACCGTGCAGAAGTTGTGCACCGAGTGGTAGACAGCGTGGAACTCGAAATCTTCATACGCTTTCGTGAGCTTTTCCGTAAGTCTCGTGAGCCTGTGGAGCGTGAGCCTGTCGAGCTCTTCGAGCTCTTCGTACCGCACTGAATCCCTCTCAGGGTCGAAGTCGTAAAGGTTGCCGAGTATAAACCTGAAGGTGTTCCTTATCCTCCGGTACGCTTCGGCGAGCCTCTTTAATATCTCTTCGGATATCCTTATGTCTTCGCGGTAGTCCTCGCCCGAGACCCACAGGCGCAGGACCTCGGCTCCGTACTTGCCGATGACTTCCTGCGGGGCCACGACATTGCCAAGTGATTTGCTCATCTTCCTGCCTGAGCCGTCTACGACGAACCCGTGCGTCAGGACCGCCTTATACGGCGGGACCGAGCGCGTGCCGATTGACGCGAGGAGCGAGGAATGGAACCAGCCCCTGTGCTGGTCGCTGCCTTCGAGGTAAAGGTCTGCCGGGAACTGAAGTCCCTCTCTTTTTTCGACGACTGCGGCAAAGCTCACGCCCGAGTCGAACCAGACATCGAGTATGTCTTCTTCCTTGGCGAAATCAGTTTCAGAGCACTTCGGGCATTTTGTGCCTGGCACGACGAAGTCGGCAGCGTCCTTTTCAAACCATATGTCAGCGCCGTGCTCCTCGACAAGGTTTGCAAGGTTTCCGATGAGTTTCGGGTCGAGGATGGACTCGCCGCATCCCTTGCATTTAAGCGCGGGGATGGGCACGCCCCAGACCCTCTGCCGGGATAAGCACCAGTCAGGCCTGCCCAGGACCATGTTGTATATGCGGTCTTTTCCCCAGCCGGGAATCCATCTGACCTTGCTCTCTATGGCTTCGAGAGCCTTTTTACGGAGGTTCCCTGATTCCATTGAGGCGAACCATTGCTCGGTCGCCCTGAATATTATGGGGGACTTGCACCTCCAGCAATGAGGGTACGAGTGCCTTATGTCTTCTTTCAAAAGAAGGGAGCCGTTAGACCTCAGAAGCTCCACGATGGCTTCGTTTGCCTTGAATACATGCATTCCCGCGAACTCGGGCACGACCTGCATGAACTTGCCGGCGTTGTCTACCGGGTTGTAGATGTCGAGGCCGTATCTGAGGCCGAGCTCATAGTCGTCCTGTCCGTGTCCGGGCGCGATGTGGACAACCCCGGTGCCAGCTTCAAGCGTGACATGCTCGCCGGGCAATATCTTTGAATCCCTTTCTATGTACGGGTGGCGGGCCTTGAGCCCTTCAATGGCGCTGTAGCGGAAGGTCTTGAGGACCTCAGGGTTTTCCCAGCCGAGCTTTTTCGAGACCTCTTCGAGAAGCCCCTCCGCGATTATGTAGGCGTCCCCTTTCACAGAGACAAGTACATAGTCAAGCTCCGGGTGCAGCGCGACGGCCATGTTGGCCGGGATGGTCCACGGGGTGGTCGTCCAGATTATTACATAGGCCTTATCAGAGATAGATACGCCGAGCCTCGAGGCGAGTTCGCCCTTGTCTATCTCGAACCTGACATAGATGGAAGGCGAAGTCTTGTCAGCGTATTCGACCTCAGCTTCGGCCAGCGCTGTCATGCACGAGGAGCACCAGTGCACGGGTTTTTTGCCCTTATAGACGAGCCCCTCGGCCACGAACTTGCCAAGCTCGCGCAGGATCGAGGCCTGGTAGCCGTAGTTCATGGTAAGGTAAGGGTTTCCCCAATCGCCGAAGACGCCGAGACGCTTGAAGTCTTCGCGCTGGATGTCCACGAACTTGCCGGCATAGGCCCTGCACCTTTTGCGTATCTCGCTCTTTGAAAGCTCGCTCTTCTGCTTTCCAAGCTCTTTTTCGACCTGAAGCTCGATGGGAAGGCCGTGGCAGTCCCATCCGGGCACATATTCGGTCGAGAAGCCTGACATGAAGCGGCTCTTGACGACTATATCTTTCAGTATCTTGTTGAGGGCGTGTCCTATATGTATGTTGCCGTTAGCGTACGGCGGTCCGTCATGCAGAGTGTATTTTGGCCTGCCCTTGCCAAGCTCCTTGAGCTTTGCGTAAAGGCCCGAGTCCTCCCAGTGCTTGAGGGTCTCCGGCTCTTTTTTTGTGAGCTCGGCCTTCATCTGGAAGTCCGTCCTGGGCAGGTTGAGAGTTTCCTTGTAGTCCATTTGAAACAGGCTCCTTGGTATGCGCGGGGCGTAATTTACGAAATGATAAAAATAGCACAAAAAGGCGGAAAATTAAATAGATTTGTGGGGAAAAAGGGCAAAAGCGGACAGAGGGTCTACCCTCTCCCCTTGTGGGAGAGGGGTTTAGTCGGGTAGGGTGGGCTGCGCCCACCAAACTGTCATTGCGAGCGAAGCGACGCAATCTCGGTTCTGCTCATTTCATAAGACCTTGTAACACGGCTGTCGCCGCTCTTTGTAACAGGGCTCTACTCGCTTTCCGCCTCCCCAATCCGCGAATCTCGCCCCTGAGGTCGCTTCGCTCCCGCAGCCTCGGCGAGATTCGCCCTTCCTCCCCCAGGCTCGCTCCGCCCTGTTACGGGGTATGTGTAAGACAAAACAAAAAAAGGCAAACACGCCCTCTCCCCTTGTGGGAGAGGGGGAAGGTTCAGGTCGAGATTGCTTCGCTTCGCTCGCAATGACAACTTGCCATCCCCATTTTCAATTAGTCTCCCACCCCTTTTTGTTATAAAATAAACTGTTATGACAAGTCCTTTCAGGATAAATAGCGAGTTTACGCCAAAGGGCGACCAGCCGACGGCGATAAAGGCATTGACCGAGCGCGCCAGGGCAGGCGAGAAGCACCAGGTGCTTCTCGGCGTTACCGGCTCGGGAAAGACCTTCACGATGGCTAAGGTCATCGAGGAGCTTGGCAGGCCCGCCCTTGTCATCGCCCCGAACAAAACGCTCGCGGCCCAGCTTTTCGCCGAGTTCAGGGACCTTTTCCCCGAGAACGCGGTCGAGTACTTTGTCTCGTACTACGACTACTACCAGCCTGAGGCGTATGTAGCGACGACCGACACCTACATCGAAAAGGACGCCTCGATAAATGACGAGATAGACAAGCTCCGCCATTCGGCCACACATTCGCTCCTTACGAGGAAGGATGTCATCATAGTGGCCTCGGTCTCCTGCATATATGGCATAGGCTCTCCCAACGATTACGGCTCCATGCATGTCTACGCTGAAAAGGGCATGGAAACGGACAGGGCCGCCATGCTGAAAAAGCTCATCGAGATGCAGTACGAAAGAAACGACTACGACTTTCACAGGGGCGCGTTCAGGGTGAGGGGCGATGTCGTCGATGTCTTTCCGGTATACGAAGCTGAAACAGCCCTGAGGTTCGAGTTCTTCGGAGATGTCATAGAGTCGATACTTCGGAGATGTCATAGAGTCGATA
>MGPK01000051.1:14369-36346 GCA_001795535.1 Deltaproteobacteria bacterium GWA2_54_12 | reverse complement strand
TGGAATTGGCGGGTGATTTCACGTTTGACGATATTTGCATGATCTGGCTACCGCAATTTCAGATATATATCAAAGACACCACGCTCGGCCCGGAGATTGCGCAAGCATTTGTCGGCATGGCCCCTTTGGTCGAACGCTGCAGCCCAGGCGACTACCGGGCCACGATGTATGCACGCAGCTCCACTGCCCACAATCATGGTGATGTCACACCCAAGAACGTGATCGTCGGCGAACAGGGCGAAGCCTGTTTTTTCGATTTCAATAACGCTTTTTACGGTTCGCGCATGGCCGATATTCTTGATGGTGCCTTCGAGTTTTCTCTTGCCGAGAAATATATCCATTTGGCCGACTTTGCCCGCTTCGACGCCTTCATCGCGCACTACACTGCCGCTGATCCTTTATCTGCGGAAGAATATGAAGATATTCCAAAATGGGTAGAACTGATTGGGGTAATCAAATTCACCAAGGAAATTCGTGTCCTGCTGGAACGCCCGACAGAGCAATTACGCAGGAAGCGCGCCTTAGCTATAGCGAAATTTGTTTTGTCGCGTACGGTGGCCCGGTGACTTTTAGCCGAAATGAAACGGCGAAGCCTCGCGGCAGGATTGATTCATAACAACTCGATCTTGTCATTTCTCTTCATGCAACACTTGCGGCGTTTCCGCATGGGAGATACCTCACACCACCAGATTGAATAAATACCCGACCAGCATGATGCCGGTCGCCACCACCCCGACAAACGTGGCGATCAGCCTCGGCTTGAGCACCTTGCGCAGGATCACCATCTCCGGCAGCGACAGCGCGATCACGCTCATCATGAATGCCAGCACGGTGCCGAGCGCCGCGCCCTTGGCGAGCAGCGCCTCGACGATGGGAATGATCCCGGCGGCGTTGGTGTACATCGGCACGCCGATCAGCACCGAGACCGGAACCGCCCACCACGCCTCCTTGCCCATGAAGCTGGCCATGAAGTCCTGCGGCACATAGCCGTGGATGCCCGCACCGATGGCGATACCGGCCAGCACATACGGCCATACCTTGCCGACGATCTCGCGCACCGAGGCGAAGCCGGCTTGGATGCGGTCGGTGAGGGTGAGCGTATCGCTTTCCACGGTCGCGCTGATGTGCGCCATGTTGCGCACCCAGTCTTCCAGATGATGTTCCATCTTCAGTCTGCCGATGATGTAGCCGGCGACGATGGCGATGGTCAGCCCCAGCACCAGATACAGCACGGCGATCTTCCAGCCGAACAGCGCGAACAGCAGCGTCAGTGCGATCTCGTTGACCATCGGGGCGGAGATCAGGAAGGAGAAAGTCACGCCCAGCGGCACGCCCGCCTGCACGAAGCCGATGAACAGCGGCACGGCGGAGCAGGAACAGAACGGTGTCACGATGCCTAGCAGCGCGGCCATCACATTGCCCACGCCTTCATGCCGCCCAGACAGCAGGGCACGGGTGCGCTCCGGCGTGAAGTAGGAATTGATCATGCCCATCACCATCACAACGCCGACCAGCAGCAGCAATACCTTGGGCGTGTCGTACAGAAAGAATTGCAGCGCGTCGTACAAGTGGCTGGCGCGTTCGACCGGCAGCGCATCCACCAGAACGTGCGACAGCGGCTCCAGTGTCCTATAGATGCCGAACCAGAGCAGGGCGGCGATGAACAGGAAGACGCGCGGCTGGCGGCTGATGAAGGCCTTCATGCCGGTTCCTCTGCGTTTCGTGCGGGACGGCCGGCGAAGCGCGCCAGCCGTTTCCGCGATTTCGCCAGTTCGGCAGGCGGCACGCCGCCTTGCAACAGCGCGGCAATGACCTGTTCACCCCAGGCAGGCAAGGTGGCCAGACGGTAGAACATCCATGCACCCTCGCGGCGCGCCTCCACCCATCCCGCCTCGCGCAGGATGGCGAGATGGCGCGAGACCTTGGGCTGGATGTCGTCCAGCGCGGCGACCAGTTCGCACACGCACAGCTCGCCCTCCGCAGCCAGCAGGGCGAGGATGTGGCGGCGCGAGGCATCGGACAGGACATCGAATAGCGGAGTCATGGCAGCAATCATATACACATTCGTATATATGCGCAATTGTTCATATGGCGCGATTGTGCCGTGCCCGATTTTCTGTTTTAATTCGCCCAGTCGATTCGATGATTGTCGAAACATGGAAATGAAACGATGAAACCGGCCCAAGTGGTGAAGGCATTGGCGGCACTGGCGCAGCCCACGCGGCTGGCGATCTATCGCCTGCTGGTTGCGCGCGGGCCGCAAGGCATGGCGGCGGGTGAAGTGGCCGCAAAACTGAAGGTCGCGCCTGCGACACTGTCGTTCCATCTCAAGGCGTTGAGCCATGCCGGGCTGATCGGTAGCAGGCAGGAGGGGCGTTTCATCTACTACGCCGCGAACTTTGCGGCGATGAAGGGCATGGCCCGCTCCTACAAGAAATTACAGGGGAGAATATTTTGCCAAACAAGACTTATAACGTGCTGGTGCTGTGTACCGGCAATTCCGCACGCAGCATCCTCGGCGAAGTGCTGTTCAACGCGCTGGGCAAGGGCAAGTTCAGGGCATACAGCGCGGGCAGCAAACCGGCTGGCCGGGTCAATCCGGGCGCACTGGAATGGCTGAAGGAGAACGGCTACGGCACCGAAGGATTGCGCAGCAAGAGCTGGGACGAGTTCGCGGCACCCGGCGCGCCGGAGTTCGATTTCATCTTCACGGTGTGCGACAACGCGGCAGGCGAAACCTGTCCGTTCTGGCCGGGAAAGCCTGCCAGTGCGCATTGGGGTATCCCCGATCCGGCACATATCGAAGGCGAGGAAGCCAGACGCGCGGCGTTCAACAAGGCTGCCGCACAGTTGTCACGGCGCATCCGGGCGTTCCTGGCGCTGCCGTTCGAGACGATGGACAAGGATGTATTGAAGCAGAAACTGGCCGAGATCGGTCGCATACAGGATTGACCAGGAGAGTGTGATGCACAAGATTCAGATTTTCGATCCGCCGCTGTGTCGTAGCAGCGGTGTCTGCCGCACGGGAAAGAACAGGAGGATGAATTGAGCACCGCCAGCAAGCAGGCCGGTGGCATGGGTTTGTTCGAGCGCTACCTGACGGCTTGGGTATTCCTGTGCATCGCCGTCGGCATAGTGCTCGGGCAGGTCATCCCCGGTTTCTTCCATGCCGTCGGTGCGCTGGAAATCGCCCACATCAACCTGCCGGTGGCGCTGCTGATCTGGCTGATGGTCATTCCGATGCTGCTGAAGATCAACCTGCGCGCACTTGGCGGCGTGACGCGGCATTGGCGCGGCATGGGTATCACGCTGCTGGTGAACTGGGGCGTCAAGCCGTTCTCCATGGCGCTGCTGGCATGGCTGTTCATCGGCGGGCTGTTTCGCCCCTATCTGCCCGCCGAACAGATCGACTCGTACGTCGCCGGGCTCATTATCCTGGCGGCGGCGCCGTGTACCGCGATGGTGTTCGTGTGGAGCCATCTGATGCGCGGCGAGCCGCATTTCACCCTGTCGCAGGTGGCGCTCAACGACGTCATCATGATTTTCGCCTTCGCCCCTGTCGTCGGGCTGCTGCTCGCCATGTCCGACATCACCGTGCCATGGGATACGCTGCTGCTGTCGGTGCTGCTCTACATCATCGTGCCGTTGGGTATCGCCGCCGCGTGGCGCACGCTGGTACTGTGCCACGAGCACGGCTACCTGCGTCTGCAGCGCATCCTCGACGTGCTGCATCCGCTGTCGCTGTCGGCGCTGCTCGCCACGCTGGTGCTGCTGTTTGGTTTTCAGGGCGAGCAGATCATCGCGCAGCCGCTGGTCATCCTGCTGCTATCCGTGCCGATCCTGATCCAGGTGTTCTTCAACTCCGGCCTCGCCTACCTGCTCAACCGCGCGGTGCGCTCGCCGCACTGCGTCGCCGGTCCCTCGGCGCTGATCGGTGCGTCCAACTTCTTCGAGCTGGCGGTAGCCACGGCTATCGTGCTGTTCGGCTTCCAGTCCGGCGCGGCGCTGGCCACGGTGGTCGGCGTGCTGATCGAAGTGCCGGTGATGCTGATTGCGGTCAAGGCCGTCAACGCCTCGCGCGGCTGGTACGAGCGGCGCGAAGGCGTGTTGCCGCAGGACGACTGCTGCCCGGTCGATGAACACCGGCATGGCGGACACTGAATTTCCCCGTTGGGTGATAATGCCGGCATAACTCTCGGCGCTTATCATCGACATGCAGCGACCCCATCCCCCACTGGAAGCGCGCCATCGCCCTTCCGGCCTGAACAGCCGCTTTGCCGGCGACGGCCTGCCGTTCGCGGATTATGTGGCGCGCAGCCGCGAGATGCTCGCGCTGGCACATGCGAGGCTGGGCAGCAGCGAGGCGGAACGGCGGGTGGCAGGCAACGCGCCGTTCGCGCTGGCACCGTCCAACGGCCAACACGGCACCGGCAAACCCTTCCGTCGCGGCGTGCTGCTGGTCCACGGCCTGACCGATTCCCCTTATTTCATGCGGCATCTGGCGGCGTTCTTTGCGGAGAACGGCTTCCGCGTCATGGCGATTCTGTTGCCGGGGCACGGTTCGCAACCGGGCGACCTGCGCGACATCGCATGGCGGGAGTGGACGCGGGCGGTGGCCTACGGCGCGGAGTGTCTGGCCGGCGAGGCGGACGAGGTCTATCTGGCGGGCTATTCCGCCGGCGCCACGCTGAGCCTGTGCCACAGCCTCACGGATGCGCGGGTGCGCGGACTGTTCCTGTTCTCGCCCGCGCTGAAGATCTCGCCACGCGCGGCTTATGCCAATCTGCACAAGCTGTACAGCTGGCTGCTGCCGTCGGCGGCATGGCTGGAGATCAAGCCCGATGCCGACCTCTACAAGTTCGAATCGTTTCCGAAGAATGCCGCCGCCCAGATGCAGGCGCTGATACGCGAACTCGACGGGCGACTGCCGGACATCCCGGTGTTCGCCGCCGCCAGTGCGGACGATGTCACCGTCGATGCCGGCGCCACGCTGGCGTTCATGGCGCGCACGCCCCATCCCGCCAGCAGGCTGATGCTGTACACCACGACGCCGGATGACCCGCCGGCGGGCTTCGCTCCCGAGAGACTGGAGCTGGTGGACAGCGACATGCCGCAGCGGCGCATCCTCGGTTCCGCGCATACCGCTATCGTGCTGCCGCCGGACGACGCGCACTATGGTGAGAACGGGACGTATTGCAACTGCGCGCATTACTTTCCGTATGACATGGAAAGATATATGGCCTGCCAGATGCACCCGGAACAGGCATGGCAGGGCGAACTGACTGAAGGCAATCTCGAAGGGCGCGTGCTGCGCCGCCTGATGTACAACCCGAACTTCGCCGCGCTTGAGGTCTCCCTGCGGCGCTTCATCGAGGAGCTGGCATGAGGACATTGGTGTACGCGCATCGAGGTTCCAGCAGCGAAGCACCGGAAAACACCCGCGCCGCGTTCGACAAGGCGCTGGAATATGCCATCGACGGCATCGAGACCGACGTGCAGCTGAGCCGCGACGAGGTCGCCGTGCTGTGGCACGACCGCTTCCTCGGCAAGCTCGGCATGCCCGCCAGGCATATCGACGATTTTGACCTGGCTGAGTTGCGGCAGATGGATTTCGCCGCCCATTTTTCGCCCGATGCCGCGCCGCAGGGCATCATGACCCTGCGCGAATTCCTCGAGTCCTATCGCCGCCGCTGCCGCCTGTTGGTCGAGATCAAGAACCGCGCGTGGGAATCGCATGCGCGCCAGCAACTCAAGCTGCGGCAGACGCTGGAAGAGATCGGCGCGCACGAAGGCGAAGTCATCGTGTCCTCGTTCAATCTCGATAGCCTGGTTTACGCCCACCAGTGCGCGCCGGAGTTCTCGCTGGTCTATAACCTGGAGACGAATCAGACCATGCAGGATGCGGAGCGCGTGCTGGAATCACACCCCTTCCTGTGCGGGCTGTGCCTGCCGATCGAGATACTGGATGCCGGGATCGCCGGATCGCTGCATGCACATGGAAGAATCGTCGCGGTCTACACCTGCAACAGCGAAGATGAGATAGCCAGGGCACTGGCGCTGGGCGTGGACATCCTCATCAGCGACATGCCGCACAAGGCGTTGCGGATGCGGGATGCCTATGAGCAGGTGGCGTGAACGAAATGAAGTGCGATTTCTCCTCTCTGACCGGACGCCATTTCGACCTGCTGGTCTGCGGCGGCGGCATCTACGGCGCCTGGACCGCCTATGATGCGGCGTTGCGCGGCCTGAGCGTCGCGCTGGTCGAGCAGGGCGACTGGGCGAGCGCGACCTCGTCCGCTTCCACCAAGCTGATCCACGGTGGCCTGCGCTATCTGGAGACCCATGATTTCAAGCTGGTCAGAAAGGCGCTGGCGGAGCGGCAGTTGCTGTTGCAGATCGCGCCGCACCGCGTCTGGCCGCTACGCTTTGGCGTGCCGGTGTATGAGGACAGCCGCGTCGGCATGCTGCGCCTCGCCGCAGGGCTGACGCTGTATGACCTGCTGGCGGGCATGCCGGGCGCGGAGATGGCGCATCGCCGCTTCGGGCGGCCCCCCCAGCTCTACGAGCTTCACTGCCAAGGCGTCGTAAAGGCCGGGGCAAGCGCCTTTGACATATTCGAGCATGCCCATGGAAAGCCACCCTCTTCCCGCGCCCGCCTCGACAAGCTCAAAAGAAGAAGGCGAGCCAAGGAGCTCCCAGCACTCGGCCAATTGCCTCCCAAGAGTCCTCGCGAAAACAGGGCTTACATCAAGGCTGGTTATGTAGTCGCCCCCAGGGCCCCAGGTCTGCCTGCCGGAGGTATAATAGCCGCCTTGAGGGGCGTACAGGGCGGCCTCCATGAACCCGGTAAAAGGTATCGGCCCGCTTTCGGCTATGCGGCGGGCTATCGCGTCACCCGCATGGCCCCGCCTGTGCTGCCCGGCGCGGCTTTGCGCACGGCGGCTTTCAGGCATTTACAACGACCTCGACAAACGCGTCGCTCGGCGCGTAGCACACGGGACACGCATCAGGCGGATATTCGCCCACATGAACATAGCCGCACTCAACGCATTTCCATTTCTTTGTCATCTTACAAATTCCCCTTTTTATTTTCCTCTGCCGAGCGCGGTTTCGAACGCGTCCGCATGGCCTTCTTCCTGCATGAGTATCTGTTCGAGAAGGAGCCTTGTCGTGGAATCTCCGAGCTCGTCGCAGAGCTTGATATGTTTCCTGTAGCGCTCTATTGCCCCGTTCTCAAGGCCCAGGTCCTGGGATATCATCTCACGGAGCTCCCCGCCCCTGCTTACGCCTGAGGGCTTGTACACGGGCACGCCCCCAAGGTAGACTATTCTTTCGGCGAGGGACTCGGCGTGCCTCATCTCGTCCATGGCGGTACTCTTGAAAAGCTCCAGAATAGGCGGGCTCTCCAGGCCTTCTCCTTCGTAATGGTGGCCCATGTACTGTATTATCGCCGTAAGCTCGGCCACCCTGTCCTCGTTCAATGCCTCTATTATCTTCTTTCTCGCATCTTCGCTCAGTTTTGCACCCATCTTCCACCTCCGCATGTAATAGTTTTTTTAGACACGAGCCTCGACTTCATGGCGGAAGGACTGATTTTAACCCGCCTCCTCCCGCCTTTCAACATCAAATAGCCTGAAGGCGCACAGGCTTCATTATATCTTAAAAACGCTGGATTGTCAGGCCGTCAAGCCCCCGGAACGCTTACCGTCCAGCCTTGACTTTAAATGGAAAGGTGGTTAACTCGAATTATGTGACTGACCGTCCCAAAAGGTCCTTAAGACAAGCGCCGCATGGTCCCCTTAAGGGGCGGCCCCGACCGCATTATAAAAGGAGGGAGGGTGCCATGAGCGTAGCGTATAAACCCGAGTTTCCGTTCCCATCCGCTGAAGCGTTTGGAAAGCCAGGGACCGAACCCCGATGGTCGAGAGCCTCCAAGCACGGCGTAGGCACTGCCCTGAGCGTCTTGTCAAAGGTCTGGTTCACGATAGAAAGCGGCATTATAACCGAGGTCTATTACCCCACCGTCGGGGTCGCGAACACACGGGACCTGAAGTTTCTCATAACAGACGGCAAAACCTTCTTTGACGAGGAAGGCAAAGACACGGAAATAACCGCCTTCGAATACATCCACGAAAAAGCCCCGGCCTACCTCGTGACACATACCGCGAAATCCGGCCTCTACAGCATCACAAAGCGCATAGTAACAGACCCCCAGGCAAACACGCTGGTCGTGAACTGCGCCTTCAAAGCCCTGCACGGCGTCGCCTCAGACTTCCGGCTCTACGCCCTCCTTGCCCCGCACATAAAGAACATGGGTTTCGAAAACTCCGGCAGGGCGGCCGTATATGAAAAAAAGAGCTACCTTATAGCCTGGCGGGAGGACATTGCCGCGGCCCTTGCCTCGGACCACCCGTTCATCAAGGTCTCCGCAGGTTTTTCAGGCTCATCGGACGGCTGGCACGACCTTCGCGACAACCTCGACATGAACTGGTTTTTCGAGAGGGCCGAAGGCGGGAACATAGCATTGACCGGCGAGATACAGCCCGGCGAATTCACCCTTGCCCTCGGCTTCGGGAAAGACGAGGTGGAAGCAGTGCTCCAGGCCGAAAAAAGCCTTTCAAGGGATTATCATTCGATAGAAAGAGAATACATACGCGGCTGGAGAAGGTACATAAACAGCCTGGACAACCTCGGCAGGCTCTCGCCTGACAAGGGCAGAAGGTTCTGGACGAGCGCGATGGTGCTGAAGACCCACGAGGACAAGACCTTCCCAGGCGGGATCATAGCATCGCTCTCGATACCCTGGGGGGAGGCAAAGGGCGACAACGAGGCAGAAGGCTACCATCTTGTCTGGCCCAGGGACCTGTGCAAGACCGCCTTCGCCTTCATGGCCATGGGGGACGGGGCCACGGCCCTTTCCATACTCCAGTACCTTCAGTCAACTCAGACAGACTCCGGCAGCTGGCCGCAGAACATGCATATTGACGGCTCGATTCGCTGGCCCTTCGTGCAGCTCGACCAGGTCGCCCTTCCTGTCATACTCGCGTGGAGGCTCCGGGGGATGGGCATGACCAAAAACGACTTCTACCCTATGGTAAAAAAAGCCGCCGCTTACATAGCCACGAACGGCCCTGTTACGCGCCAGGACAGATGGGAAGAGCGCACCGGCCTGTCACCCGCTACTCTCGGAGCACAGATAACGGCCCTCGTATGCGCGGCCCACTGGGCCCGGGAGATGGGCGAGGTGAAAGAGGCAGACCATCTGCTGTCCACGGCAGACTACTGGCAGACCAGGCTCGAGGAATGGACATTCAGAGAATGCGACTGCATGGAAGGCATAGCAGGCCATTACATGCAGATAGTGGGCGAGATGCCAGAGACACTGGACCCGGAAAACCGGGTCTACCACGCCGTCGTGTTCAACAGGAACAGGCCAGCGGACAGGCCCCATCACCAGGGCGCGATCGTGGACGCGGGCTTTCTCGACCTCGTGAGATACGGCGTCAGGAGCGCGAGAGATACCCGTATACTGGATTCGCTGAAATCAGTTGACAACCTCCTCAGGTTCGAGAGCCACGGCAAGGTTGCCTTTTACAGGTACAACTTCGACGGCTACGGCGAAAAAGAGGACGGCTCCCCGTTCGATGGCTCGGGCGTTGGAAGGCCCTGGCCTCTGCTTACGGGGGAGCGGGCCATATACGAGGCGACGGCCGAAGTCACGCCTGAAGAGTACCTCGACTCTCTCGAGTCATTTGCAAATGACGGCTTCATGTTCCCGGAGCAGATATGGGACGCCGACAGCATACCCGAAAAAAGGCTGCAAAAGGGTAAAGGGACCGGCTCCGCCACGCCGCTGGTCTGGGCTCACGCCGAGTACATAAAGGCGCTTCGCACCATAAAAGACGCGTGGGGATGCGACCTCGTGGACGAGGTAAAGGCACGGTACATAGACAAGCTTACGAAACTCAAGATGACCGCATGGAAAAAGAACAAGCTCATATCATCAGCCCAGGCAGACGAGACGGTGCGGATAATATGCTTCGAGCCCGCCAATATCCTGTGGACCTCTGACAACTGGACCTCTCGAAGCGAACAGCAGATAAACGACACCGGCCTCGGGATATGGCACCTTGACTTCCCGCCCGGCACATTCGCGAGCGGCTCTGTCCTTGCGTTCACTTTCCACTACCCTGAAAAGGGCGGATGGGAAGGCGCGAACTACGAGATAACGATATACTGAAGAAGCTTTGAGAGAACCTTTTTATAAAAAGGTTCTCTCAAACTCTCTCCAAAAATTTTAAGTTCTTCCTTAGAAAACCCCCATAAATGGGGGTTTTCTAAGGAACTGAAAATATTTAAAGTGGGTCTGGGCAAACATTCTACAGAAAGTCTCCTTCAAAAGACTTCTTCAATAGACAGCTACCGGAGGGCAGGATGAACAGATGTCTCGCCAGAAAAATAATCGAAGCGCACATCGTCTCCGGAAAATGGGAGCCGGGCGCGGAGGTAGCGATAAGGATAGACCATACGCTTACCCAGGACGCTACCGGCACACTCGTCTTCCTTGAGTTCGAATCGCTCGGACTGGACTCGGTCAAAACAGAGCTTTCCGCGAGCTATATTGACCACAACATCCTCCAGACCGACTACAGGAACGCCGACGACCACAGATTTTTAATGACTTCGGCCCTGAAGTTCGGGGTCTACTACTCTCCCCCGGGAAACGGAGTTTCGCACCCTGTGCACATGGAACGGTTCGGCGCGCCCGGCAAGACCCTTCTCGGCGCGGACTCGCATACCTGCACGGCAGGCGCGCTCGGCATGCTGGCCATAGGCACGGGCGGGCTGGATGTCGCCCTCGCCATGGCAGGCGAGCCTTTTTTCCTCAAGGTGCCCAAAGTCATGGGAGTGAAACTCACTAAAAAACTCAAGCCGTGGGTCTCGTCAAAAGACGTCATTCTGGAGATGCTCCGCCGCCATACCGTAAAAGGCGGAGTCGGAAAGATAATCGAGTACTGGGGCCCCGGCGTCAAGACCCTCTCGGCAACCGACAGGGCGACTATTGCCAACATGGGCGCGGAATTGGGGGCGACAGCGACTGTTTTCCCGTCGGATGAGATGACAAGGGACTTTCTCGAACGCCACGGAAGGGTGAAGGACTGGCTGCCTCTTGAGGCCGACCCGAATGCCGTCTATGACGAAGAGGACGAAATTGACCTGTCCACGCTCGTGCCTCTTATCGCCTGCCCGAGCTCTCCAGACAATGTCAAGCGGGTAAGTGAAATCGAAGGCACGAAAGTTGCGCAGGTAATAGTAGGCTCTTCGGTGAACTTTTCTTACCGGGACCTCATGATAGTGTGCAAGGCCTTAAGGGGAAAGACCGCCTACCCCGGAGTGAGCCTCGAGATAAACCCGGGCAGCAGGTCTGTGCTTGAAAATATCGACCGCGCTGGCGGGACAACGCTTCTGAACCACTCGGGCGCGCGGGTCCATCAATCAGGCTGTCTCGGGTGCATCGGCATGGGGCAGGCCCCTCCCACAAAGGCGGCATCAGTGAGGACCTTCCCGAGAAACTTCAAGGGCAGGAGCGGCACGGACGACGACTTCGTATATCTTTCAAGCCCGGAGACGGCCGTCGCGGCCGCCCTTTACGGGCAGATAACAGACCCGAGAAAGCTGGGGCCGTACCCGAGGATAGTAGAGCCCAAAAAATACGAATACAACGAATCGATAATATTGAAGCCCCTTCCCCCGGAACAAAGGGCCAGTGTCGAGATAGTGCGCGGGCCGAACATCGCGCCTTTCCCTAACTTCGACGAGCTGCCAGACGAATACGAAGGCACGGTGCTTTTGAAACTTGGCGACAACATATCTACCGACGACATACTCCCGGCCGGAAACAGGGTTCTCCCGTTCAGGTCGAACATACCGAAGATAAGCGAGTTCGCCTTCGAGAGGCTCGACAGAAGCTTTTTCAAAAGGTGCGTTGAAAGAGGGGGCGGGATAATCGCCGGAGGTGAGAACTATGGACAGGGTTCATCGCGCGAGCACGCGGCCATAGCCCCGAGGTATCTCGGCATAAGGATAAAGATAGCCAAGAGCTTTGCCCGCATACACAGGGCGAACCTCGTAAACTTCGGCATATTGCCGCTCGTGTTCGCGGACCCGTCGGATTACAGGATAATCGAGCAGGGCAGCTCTCTGTGGTTCAGGGGTTTGAGAGGCGCGGTCTCCTCAACAGAAGAGATATCAGCGCTCATAAAAGGACAGGAGCGGGCCGTGAGGTTCACCCTGGCCCTGAGCCAGCGGGAAAGGTCGTATATCCTTGAGGGCGGACTACTCAACTACATAAGGAAGAGCAATAACAGGAAGTGATTTGGGGGCAGGATGCTGAAAGACTCTTTTGGGGAAACTTTCCGTAGGAAGATTTCCCCACACCCCTTCAAAGACTTTCAGTTCCTGAGTACGCCCCCTTTTGGGGGTGTACTCAGGAAGAACTAAAAGTTTTTGGAGAGAGTTTGAGAGAACCTTTTTACAAAAAGGTTCTCTCAAGAGCTTTTGAGCTGCCTTATGGCAACACCGGGTAATCGACCCTCGGCATAGTGCCAGTAAGGGACTTGAGGAACTCCACGATGAGAGCGGCCTCTTCGTCGCCTGACTCGCTCCCCAGCATCTCCTTGCTCATGACCTTCACGGCATCCGGGAGCCTCACGACCGACCCGTTGTTAAAATACGGATAAGTAAGCGCCACATTGCGGAGCGTCTGCACCCTGAACTTGTATTTGTCCTCTTCCTTCTTCGTGACCTCGAACCTGCCGAGGTCAGTGGAGCCAGGCACGATTATCCTGTAGAACTCGCCGTTCGTGAAGTTGGCGCCGCTGTGGCAGGCGTTGCAGCCTTTTTTCTGGAACAGCTCCCATCCCTTCCGGGCATCCGTGCTTATCGCTTCCGTGTCGCCCATCAAATACCTGTCAAATGGTGAGTTGGGAGTCACCAGCGTCCTCTCAAACGCGGCTATGGCCTTGGCGATATTCCCGGAGCTTACCGCCTCCTTCCCGCCGAAGACCTCAATGAACATCTTCTTGTACTCGGGTATCTCCTTGAGCCTTCCCACGACATTCTCAAGGCTCTCGTTCATCTCGACGGTCGCCTGTATGGGGCCAAGGGCCTGCTCCTCAAGGGTTGCCGCCCTGCCGTCCCAGAACTGGGAAGAAAGGAAGGCCGCGTTAAGCACGGTCGGCGTGTTGCGCGGGCCGACCTGATGCTTGTGGCCGAGCGCGCGCGGCACCCTGTCGGTAAAGGCGAAAGACGGGTTATGGCAGGTGGCGCAGCTTACGACGCCGCTGGAAGAAAGCCTCGGGTCGAAGAAGAGCATCTTTCCGAGTTCCACCTTCTGAGAGCTCATCGAGTTGTTGGCTGGTATCGGCGGCACGGCTGGCAGCGGCTCGTTGGCCAGGGCCGGGGCCGCGCAAATTGTCACGAACACAAGCGCCTTCAAGAGCGTTCTTTTCATCAGGTAGTCTCCTAAATGATTTTGAATTCGATTAGAGAGAAATATATCGGCTGAACGTCATACTGTCAAAGGCCCGTGTGCTTTTTCACGGCGTCCATCAAGGCTGCGAACCTCTCGTCTCCCTCGCCTTTTAAAAGCCTTATGCCTCCCGATGGCCTTCCGATACCGAGAGAGACGGCGGTCTTCAACTGGGTCTGCTCCCAGACATCTTTTGATACGACCGGTTCCCACTTGCCGAACGACTTTATAAGGCCGAGGCCCACGGCGTCAGCGGCGACCCTGTCTCCGCTCGCCATTATAATGTTTGTTTGCTCGGGCGTGCCCTCCCACGGGCCGCCTTCAATCATGGAGGTGGTCGCGTCGACTATGTTTATATCAGGGGTGTACGCGGCATTGAACTCGGCAATAAGCTCTTCCCACCGGGACGGGTTTACGAGATAGGGCCGCTGGCGAAGGTGCGTGCAGCCTATGAAGTTCTTGAGCGTGATGGAGTAGCTCGCCGACCTGTGCGTCTTCACGACCGGCAGGTTCACGATGATGTCGGGCCGAAAAATCCATTCGGTAACAAAGGCCTCTTTGATGTATTGAGTGCCGGTCAAAGGCACGGCATACCACTCGAAGTCCTCGAAGATTATGACCTCGGCCCCGGCGGCCTCCGCGGCCTTCAAGATGCCGTTCTTCGACATGTTGCGCCTGGTCGAGACGGTCCGGAGGGCGGACATGTCACCGGCATAGACCTTTTTCGCGCCGTTTTTGTACAACAGTTTCACGACCGCCGCGACAACCTCAGGGTTTGTCGTGACCGGGCTTTTCTCGCCCGAGACGACATTGGGTTTGACGAGGACGGTCTTTCCCTTGAGCCCAAGTTTCTCGAAGCCGCCTATGAGAGAAACCGCCCGTTCTACCATCTCTTCAGGCCCAGCGCCGGAAGAGACGCCAACGAGGGATTTGCCGTCACGAGTAAACTGGTTTTCCCTGAGCCTGGGCTGGCGTTTCTCTTTTGGGCGGAAAAGGAATTGGGAAAAGGCCTGCCTCTCGGAAAGGGACAGGAAGACCATTGAAGCGGCGATTGTCTGAAGCAGGGTCCGCCGTGAGAGCATTGGGTTGCCTTAATTGGTCAGTGCGGAGCGAGTTACGGCAACGAGAGTTTCAATAAGCTCTGATAATTGTTTTGGCATGTCATTCTGAGGGAGCACAGCGACCGAAGAATCTCGTAACTTGCCGAATTGTTCACATCCGAGATTCTTCGCTTACGCTCAGAATGACAATCAATGCGAATCACGGTCACGGAACACGGCCTCTCTCAGTATAGCAGATACAATAAATTTTACAGTTCACTGAAGATTGCAGAACAACGGCAGGTTGCTCAAAAAGTTCCAGATGCGAGGAGTCGAGAAGCGAGGAGAGAGGCGTACTTTGTTTGTACGCCGCAATGACGAGCTTCGAAGACGACATGGCAGATGGGGCTTTTTGAAGCTCCCCTCGGCAAGCCGCGTGGAGCTTCGAAACCAGAGGAAATCTCGATTTTCTATTCGCTCGCTTGCCGCTCGCTATGAGTTTTCAGCGACCTGCTAAAGGATGACGGACTTCAAGGAAGAAAAATCGTCAATTATAATATCGCACCCGGCTGCCACAAGTTCGTCCTTTCCCCTGAAGCCGTACGCCGCGCCTATGGCGTAGGCTCCGGCCCCCTTGGCGGCCTCGCAATCGACCGGGCTGTCTCCGACGACTATGGTCCTGTCCGGGGACGCGCCGAGTTCCTTGATCGCCTTCTCGATGGGCTCGGGGTGGGGCTTCCTGTTCGGGAGGGAATCTCCTCCAAGAACCAGCCTGAAGTAACCATCAAGCTTCATTACTTCGAGTATGCCTGCCGCGAGCCCTTCGGGTTTATTCGTCACGACCGCCAGCTTTTTACCTGCCCTGGTGAACTGGTCAAGGACATCGACGACGCCGGGGTAAAGGGTCGTCTCTACGACGAGGTGCTCTCCGTAAACCGCGAGGAACTTCAGGCGGGCCTCGGTTATCCTTTCGGGCGACTCTTCCGGCATGAGCTTTTCCAGGAGAGGCTTTACGCCCCAGCCGATGTGGCCGACTATCTCAGCCGGGTCCTTCCCTGTGTATCCCATCGACTCAAGGGTCCTGTTCGCGCACCAGGCTATGTCCTGGCTCGAATCTATGAGAGTGCCGTCGAGGTCGAATATTATTAGGTCCGCAGTTATGCCGTTCATCTCCACCTTCTGGGCTTGGTATGTAAAGCAAATCATCATAACACGGGAAATAAGCCTTTTTCCAGCCAAATGGAGCTGATTTCATACGGGCTTTACATCCCCGGCCCCCTTTGATAACCTCTCATTGAGGCAAAAACACATGAGCGAAAAACATTTTCTGAGAAAAGCCTGCGTTGCCGGGCGGTTTTATCCGGGCTCCAAAGCGGCCCTGGCTGAACAGGTCGCCTCTTTCCTGATTGAAGCGCCAAAAGAGGACGCGATAGCCCTAATCTGCCCGCACGCCGGGTACATGTACTCAGGGGCAATCGCTGGCCGCGCCTTTTCCTCGGTCAATATCCCGGACAAGATAATACTCATCGGCCCGAATCACACCGGCCTTGGCCCGGACGCCTCTGTCATGCCTTCCGGCACATGGGAGATACCAACCGGCAAGGTAGAAATAGACGAGGAACTCGCTTCAAAGGTGCTCGCCTCTTCAGCGCTCTTCAAGAGCGACTTCGAAGCCCATATCATGGAGCATTCCCTTGAGGTGCAGCTGCCCTTCATACGCGCCATAAACCCGGCAGCCAAGATAGTGCCGGTGACGGTCATGGGCGCGAATGCCAAAGAGTGCGAGGAGATGGGCAAGGCGCTGGCAAAGGTAGTCTCGAAGGCAAAAGAGCGCGTTCTCATCCTGGTCAGCTCTGACATGAACCACTACGAAACAGATAAAGCGACAAGGGTAAAGGACAAGCTTGCGATAGAGCGGGTCGAGGCCCTTGACCCGAAGGGGCTTGTAGAAGTCGCCGAAAAACAGGACATCACGATGTGCGGGGTCCTGCCCGCCGCCATAGCCATATACGCGGCCCGTGCGCTCGGCGCGGCAAAAGGGCGGCTTGTGAGCTATGCCACTTCAGGCGAAGTAAGCGGAGATACGGACGCGGTTGTAGGCTACGCCGGGATAGTCATCAATTAAAACTCGAATTTGAGCCTCGCGCCCCTGCGCCAGAAAAGCATAGTCCCCAAAAACCCGTCCAAAAACGCTCCAATTCCTTTACATTCCTTATAGCTTCTGATAATATGCCGTTGCTCTTAATCCCTCAAAAATCAAAGGCTTGGGGGACATCCCGCACACACAACTGCAAGGGTGAGTTTCCCCCTATAATTTTCAGGAGGTCTTGCTAATTGAAGGTTCGCACGCGTTTTGCCCCGAGCCCGACAGGGTATCTGCACATCGGTGGGGCGAGGACAGCCCTTTTCAGCTGGCTTTACGCCAGAAAGCACGGCGGCAAATTCATATTGAGGATAGAAGACACGGATGTCGCCAGAAGCACTACCGAGTCGATACAGGCCATACTCGACGGCATGGAGTGGCTCGGGCTTAACTGGGACGAAGGCCCGTTCTTCCAGAGCCAGAGGTTTGACGAGTACAGGAAGTTCGCTGGTGACCTGCTTGAAAAGGGGCTCGTGTACAAATGCTGGTGCACCCCGGCCGAGCTTGAGGCAAGGCGTGAAGCCGCAATGAAGGAAGGCAAGCCTCCCCGTTACGACGGCAGGTGCAGGGACAGGAAAGACGCGCCCGACGCCCCTTACGCATTGAGGTTCAGGGTTCCAACAGGTGTGACCTCTTTCAAGGACGAGATAAAGGGCGTAATATCCTTCGAGAACTCGGAGATAGAAGACCTCATCATATTGAGGAGCGACGGCACTCCGACTTACAACTTCTGCGTCGTGATAGACGACGCCACAATGGACATAACCCATGTCATACGGGGCGACGACCACATAAACAACACCCCCAAGCAGATATTCCTTTACAAGGCCCTGGGCCATGAGATCCCGGTCTTCGCGCACCTGCCCATGATACTGGGTTCGGACAAGACAAGGCTTTCCAAGCGCCACGGCGCGACTTCGGTCATGGCCTATAAAGAGATGGGCTACCTGCCCCACGCCCTCGTGAATTATCTGGCGAGGCTCGGCTGGTCGTTTGGTGACCAGGAGATATTCTCCATCGAGGAGCTTATTGAAAAGTTCTCTCTGGACAGCGTAGGCAAGTCCTCCGGCGTCTTCAACCCGGAAAAGCTCATGTGGCTCAACCAGCACTACATCAAGTCTTCCAGGCCCGAAGAGCTCTCAGAGCTTCTCCTGCCGCTGCTCAAGGAACACGGCATAGACGCATCCAATGACAAGAGGCTCCCTGAGATAGTGAAAACGCTTCAGGAAAGGGCCCGCACGCTCAAAGAGATGGCGGAGTCGTCCCTTTTCTACTTCAAGGAAGAGATAGAATACGACCCCAAGGCCGCGGAGAAGTTCCTTATCCCGGAAAACGCACCCCTTTTCGAGGAGCTTAAGCAAAGACTTTCCGCCCTTCCCTCGTTCGGCCACGACGATATAGCCGCGGCCTTTAACTCGCTGCTTGAGGAAAAGGACTTGAAGCTCGGGAAGCTCGCCCAGCCCGTGAGGGTCGCTCTCACCGGCGGGACAGTAAGCCCCGGCATTTTCGAGACTCTAAGCGCGATGGGAAAGGCTCTCGCGATAAAGAGGCTGGATGCCGCCCTGGCCCGCATGCAGGGAGCCTGAAGGGAATAAGGCCAAAACGGAGTTATTTCCTTGACTTTTCTGTTGTTTATTGGGTAAATAACTGTTTGCGGTTTGTACCACCAAAGACCGGAGTTGATTGATGCCACAGCTGTTCAAAAAAGTGCTGATAGCCAACAGGGGCGAGATAGCGACCAGGGTAATAAGGGCCTGCAAGGAGCTCGACATACCCACGGTCGCGATCTATTCCGAAGAGGACGCGACTTCCCTGTATGTCAAAAAGGCCGACGAGTCGTACATGGTCGGCCCCGGCCCCATACAGGGCTATCTGAACATACACAGGCTCGTTGACCTGGCGACAAAGGTGGGAGTCGACGCCATACACCCGGGCTACGGCTTCCTCTCGGAGAACCCGAGGTTCCCGCAGCTCTGCGAAAAAAAGGGCATCACCTTCATAGGCCCTTCGAGCCAGACCATAACCGACATGGGCGACAAGATCATGGCCCGGAATATGATGAAAAAGGCCGAAGTGCCCATACTGCCCGGCACCGAAGAGTCGATAAAGGATGTAGACGAAGCAATAGCCTTCGCTGAAAAAATAGGCTATCCGATAATGGTAAAAGCATCCGGCGGAGGCGGCGGCAGGGGCCTTCGCGTCGCCAGGAACGAAAAAGACCTTGTCGAGGCCATCACCACGGCCAGGAAAGAATCTGCCGCGGCATTCGGCGTATCAGAGGTTTTCCTTGAGAAGTACCTCGACAGACCGCACCATATCGAGTTCCAGATATTTGCGGACAAGTTCGGCAACACCGTACACTTGGGCGAGCGGGACTGCTCCATACAGAGACGCCACCAGAAGCTCATAGAGATAACCCCTTCCCTCATCCTCACTGATGACCTGAGAAAGAGGATGGGAGAAGCCGCCGTAAAGGCCGCCAAAGCCGCAAACTATACGAACGCCGGCACCGTCGAGTTCCTCGTGGACGCCGAACGGAACTTCTACTTTTTAGAGATGAACACGAGGATACAGGTAGAACACCCGATAACCGAAGAGGTCACGGGCATAGACCTGGTGAAAAAGCAGATAGAAGTGGCGGCCGGACTGCCCTTGGGCTTCACCCAGGAAGACGTAAAGGTCACCGGCTTCGCCATGGAATGCCGCATCTGCGCCGAGGACCCGAAGAACAACTTCTTCCCCTCCTTCGGCAAGGTCACCGCTTATTATTCGCCCGGCGGCATCGGCGTAAGGATAGACGGCGCGATATACAAGGACTTCATAATACCGAGCTGCTACGACTCGCTGGTCGCCAAGCTGGTTGTTCGCGGCACCACATGGAACGAGACCGTAAGCAGGATGAACCGCTGCCTTGACGAATTCGTCATAAGGGGCGTAAAGACGACGATACCCTTCCTCAGGAAGATAATGGACGACCCTGACTTCAGAAAGGGCGATTTTGACACCGGCTTCATCGACAGGAAGCCAGACCTTATGGACTATGACGAATACGGTGAGCCCACTGACCTTGTCGCGGCCATTGCCGCGGCCATAGCGGCCCATCACGGGTTATAACAGACGGAGAGATTCTCATGCCGAACAAGACCAGCAACGCAACGACCTCGAAGACCTCCCTGAAAGAAAAGCCGGGGACCGTCAGGAGGACGCATATAACTGACACCATCCTCAGGGACTCGCACCAGTCGCTTCTGGCGACCAGAATGAGGACCGAGGACATGCTCGAGATAGCCCCCCTCCTGGATAAGGTTGGCTATTGGTCGCTCGAGGTCTGGGGCGGGGCTACCTTTGACACTTGTTTGAGGTTTTTGAAGGAAGATCCGTGGGAGAGGCTTAAGACGCTCCGCAAGGTCATCCCGAACACCAGGCTCCAGATGCTGCTGCGCGGCCAGAACCTTGTCGGCTACAGGCACTACCCCGACGATGTCGTGAGGAAGTTCGTGGAGCGGGCCGCCAAGAACGGCGTCGATGTCTTCAGGATATTCGACGCCTTGAACGACACGAGAAACATCGAAGTCGCGGTAAAGGCGGCAAAGGACGCCAAGGCAATAGTCGAAGCGACTATCTGCTATACCACCAGCCCGGTGCATACGCACGAGGGATTCGTGGAGATGGGCCAGAAGCTCGTGAAAATGGGCGCGGACACCATCTGCATAAAGGACATGGCCGGACTTCTTACCCCCGGAGCCGCCTATGACCTCGTGACAAAGATGAGGGAGAAGATTACCCTCCCCATCCACATACATTCGCACGACTCCTCAGGGCTTGCCGCGATGAGCTACCTGAAGGCGATAGAGGCGGGGGCCGACATAATCGACACCGCCCTCTCTTCGCTGGCCTCCGGGACCTCGCAGCCGCCCACGGAGAGCATGGTCGCGGCCCTCAAGGACACGCCCTATGACACAGGCCTTGATCTCGGGCTCCTTTCCGACATAGCCGACAGGTTCAGGGACACGAGGAGGAAGTACAAGCGCTACGAGAGCGAGTACACGGCCATAAACCCGAAGACGCTGGTCGTCCAGATTCCGGGCGGCATGATATCGAACCTCGCCAACCAGCTCCGGGAGCAGAACGCGCTCGACAAGATGAACGATGTTTTCGAGGAGATACCCAAGGTCAGGAAGGACATGGGCTATCCTCCGCTCGTGACCCCAACGAGCCAGGTCGTAGGCACGCAGGCCACCTTGAATGTCCTGATGGGCGAGAGATACAAGGTCATAACCAGCGAGACGAGAAACTACTTCAAGGGACTTTACGGCAAGGCGCCCGGCCCGATCGACGAGACCGCAAGGAAGCTCGCCATAGGCGACGAAAAGCCTATCACATGCAGGCCAGCGGACCTCCTGGAGCCCGAGCTGGACAAGCTCATAAGGGAAATAGACGGCAAAGCCAAGTCGATTGAGGATGTGCTTTCATACGCCCTCTTCCCGATAGTGGCCATGGAGTTTTTCGAGCAGAGGGAGAACGGCAAGCTGGAGCCAGAGCCGCTGGAGCTGGAGTACGCGGCCCCGGCCGAGCACACCGTGCCGCACCTCGCGCCAAGCGAGTTCAATGTAACGGTGCACGGCGAGACCTACAAGATAAAAGTCGCCGGAGCAGGCCACAAGGTCGAAGGCAAGAGGCCGTTTTTCATCTCCATCGATAACAAGCTCGAAGAAGTAATGATAGAATCTCTCACAGAGGTCATACCCACGACAGCCGGTGAGATAGAGCGGCCTTCCATAACCCAGTCCATAAGGCCCAAGGCCAAAAAGGACGGCGATGTCACGACCCCGATACCCGGCAAGGTGACTTCGATAAAGGTCTCGACCGGCAGCAAAGTCTCCGAGGGCGACACCGTCCTTACGGTTGAGGCCATGAAGATGGAAAACGAAGTGCACACGCCCATAAGCGGCGTCGTGAAAAAGGTACTCGTGAAAGTTGGCGACTCGGTCAACCCTGACGAGACCTTGATAGAAGTGGAAAAGGAATAACCTGAAAGTTGCCCCGGCTGAACTGGGGCGACATAATCGGGCTGCCTCTAAAAATTAGAAATTTTTTCTGAAATCAAGGAAGTGGCGGAAATAAAAAGCGCAGCATATATGATAATATGTGAGCATTTTTATTTACGCCCTGACACAGAGTTCAGGAAAAAGAGCAATTTTTAGAGACAGCCCTTGGTAAGGGGCGGGAGTGATTCCGCCCCTTATTTTTATCCGGAACTCTT
>MGPK01000051.1:0-14347 GCA_001795535.1 Deltaproteobacteria bacterium GWA2_54_12 | reverse complement strand
ATCGTATTCCCTGTCTTCTGCATAATAGGCTTGGGATACGCCTTCGCCCACTTCAAGAAGATAAGCCTCGAGCCCATTCTCGATGTGCTTCTGTACCTTACCATTCCGGCCCTCGTAATATCCTCGCTTTCGAGAAAACAGCTCGTCCTTGACGATCTGGCCGTTGTGAGCCTGTCTGCCATACTTGTCATACTCGGCACGGGCCTGCTGGCCTTCCTGTACCTGGCAGTCATCAAAAGGCGCGACCTGCGCGGCTTTTACCTGCCGGTCATGTTCATGAACTCGGGCAACATGTCATTCCCGCTGGCCCTGCTGGCATTCGGCCCGGACGGCCTTACCGTCGCAATACTCTACTACCTGGCCGTGAGCCTCATGGTCTACTCGCTCGGCATCTACATAGCCAAGGGCAAGGGCGGATTTTCCGAGATGTTCAGGCTGCCGCTCATCTACGCGGCCCTCATCGGCATATCCCTGAACTTCGGCGGCATAAGGCTTCCTGAGCCGGTCATAACCACCTTCGACATGCTGGGGGCAGCGACCATACCGCTCATGCAGGTGAGCCTCGGCTACGCACTCTACTCGGTGAGGCTCGCGTACCCCGGCATCTCGCTTGCCGGGACCGTCCTCAGGATAGGCGGAGGCGTCGCCATCGCCTGGGGCGTCGTCACCCTCTTTGGCATCGAGGGCATGAACCAGAAGATAATACTCCTTTCTTCCGGCATGCCTGCGGCTGTCATCAACTTCGTCGTAAGCAGGAAGTATAAAGTAGACAGCGACCTCGTCGCCTCGACAATCGCTCTTTCAACGCTGGCAAGCATCATAACGACTCCGCTTCTCCTGATGTGGATAATGTGAACAAGCATACGCCTTTCAAAAGACAAGCCGCCGTTGTCCTGTTTGCCTTTCTTCTGGCAACGCAGTTTTTGTTGCCGCTTGCCGCCAGCGCGGAATATTCCCCTGTGTTCAAACCTGTCCACGATAAAAAAGGCGCTCTCTGGATAGCCATCAGGAAGTTCACGGAAGGCACGCGGATAAGGTATCTGGCTGTAGACCCGCGCTCCCTCAATACATCTGTCATGGAAGAATCAGACATTGGCAAAGCCGCGCTGGACGGCGAATGGAAGTCCACCCCTTACGCCAGGGCGTTAAAAAGCTATAACGCGCCTGCGGGCGGCCTTCAGGACAGCGGGTTGAGGCACGGCAGCGGCGGCCTTTTCCTTACGGTAGACCTGTGCCCGTCGTCGAAGAAGATGGACATGGAGCTTTTCAAGGCGGCGATGGAACAACCGTCTCTTAAAGGCAAGCCCCTCCCGATAGCGATTGCGGTAAGCGGGATGTGGATGGAGCGGCACGAAGACGAGCTCGCGTGGATTCTGGGGATGGAAAAAAAGGGGAGCCTTTCAATAACCTGGGTCAATCATTCGTTCAGCCACCCCTATGACAGGGAAAGGCCTCTGGAAGAGAACTTTCTATTGAAGCCCGGAGTGGATTTTGAAAAAGAGGTACTGGAAGATGAGCAGGCCTTGATAAAACGAGGCCTTCTGCCGTCGCCCTTTTTCCGCTTCCCCGGGCTCGTGGCGGACAAGGGCCTGCTTGAGAAGCTTAAAAACCTTTTCCTCATACCCGTGGGCGCTAACGCGTGGCTCGCTAAGGGAGCGATGCCGGAAAAAGGGTCAATCATCCTCGTCCACGGCAACGGGAACGAGCCCGAAGGCGTAAAAAAGCTGATTGAGTTCTACGAAACGAAAAAGACAAATTTCGAACTGGGCGAACTGAGGTTCCTGCCGCTCAAGGACGCGGTCGCAAGATAAGAGGCAATGCCTGCAAGAAAACCGGGGCGTCCTTCTGGCCCGAGCTCATCTGCATCGACGACATGAAGTTCTACGCATTGCTCAAGCCATCATTTTTTCAGGCTGCTCAAAAAGCTCCATATGCAAGGCATCGAGGAGTGAGGAATGAGGCGTACTCTTTTGTACGCCGCAATTCACGAATGACGATGATAACGAAGCAGATGGAAGCTTGAGGCAGCCTGCTTAAATCTGGCCCCTTATCCAGTAAAGCCCTAATGCGGTGTACTCCCACAAAACATCCCTCATCAGGTGCACTCTTGCAATCGGCGTTGTCTTGTTCATGGTCGCGTCAAACGCCGGGGCGAGCGTGAAATCGATTCCGAGTTTTTTAGCGGTGAGCGCGGTCCTTTTCATATGGAGCGGCGAGCTCACGAGCGTCGCGGTCTTCAAACCTTCCCTTTCCATGTAGGCCTTGAGGTTCCTCAGGTTCTCGAAAGTGCTCAGCGACTTATCCTCCGCCAGGCAATCGACAGCAGGCACGCCCATGCCGACCGCGATATCCCGCATCAGCCCTGCCTCTGTGAAACGGCCCTCCAGGACGCTGTTCGAACCCAGGACAGTGTGGCCGAGCTTTGCCTTTATACCGACTACGCTACCGCCGGTGAACATAATCTTCGGCGCCCTCGCTTCCCTGTACAGGAGCACGCCTTTTATGAGCCTTTCGTTCGACGCGCTCCCCAGGACGCCGTTGGCGTAAGCGCCGCCTCCGAGCACCGCTATCAGGTCGGCCTTCTGCTGGGCGCTTTCGGCTTCAAGGAGCGGGGCCGCGAGCCAGTTCGCCACAGGCGTCAGCATGACCACGAGAAAAACAGCCGTGAAAGCGAAACTGAACCACTTTACCGTCTTTTTACATGCTTTCAGAAGTTTCATCTCATCCCGGCGTTACTGGTCATTTTAAGTGTTTGGAGATAGAATAACAGCATGCGCTTAAAAATATCCTCTAACAAGGCGTTTGTCCAGCTTTTTCACGGATACGGCAAAACCGTGAGTTCCTCAATAAAAAATTTAAAACGCACTCTGGCTTGAGGTTTACAAGGAGACGGCGCATATGTTATCATTTCTTTGATAACTCAAGCACTTACAGACAAGGAAAGACCGTTATGGAAATAAAGGAAAAACCCAGGGTAGCTTTCTTCTCATTCACCTGTTGTGAGGGCTGCCAGCTCATGGTCTTGAGCTGCGAGCGCGAGCTGCCGGACATATTGAACCACATAAAAATAGTCAATTTCCGTGAAGCCATGACAGAGAAGTCTGATGATTATGACATAGCCTTTGTCGAGGGCTCCATAAGCCGCAAGGACGAAATAAGAAAGCTCAAGAAGATAAGAAAGACCGCCAAGGTCGTGGTGGCGCTCGGCGCGTGCTCCGCGACCGGCGGGCTGAACTGCCTTAAGAACCGCTACCCAATGGAAGAAGTCAAAGAAAAGGTCTACGGCAAAAAGGCGGCGAAGGATTACAAACTCATCGACACCATACCCGCCAGGCCCATAGACACGGTGATCAATGTCGATTACTACATCCACGGCTGCCCGATACCGAAAAAGGAATTCCTCTCGTTCCTCACCGCCCTCCTCATGGGCAAGAAGCCGGAGATGACAAACCACCCGGTCTGCGTCGACTGCAAGATGGCCGGCAACATCTGCGTATTTGAAAAGGGCATATCCTGCCTGGGGCCGGTCACGAGGGCCGGTTGCGACGCCATCTGCGTCACATACGGCACATGGTGCTGGGGGTGCCGCGGGCCTGTGGATAACCCCAACACGGACGCCCACGAAGAGACATTGAAGAGGTACGGTCTTACAGCCGAGTCAGTCACGAAGAAGTTTGCCCTGTACGGCAACTGCATGGGGGCGAAAAAGTGCAGCGTTGAAGAAACGATCAAAGAACCCTCAAAAAAAGTAAAAACAGCAGGTCACAAATAAGCAACCTTTTCAAGGACTTAACGGGATAACATGAAAAGAGACCTCAACATAAAAGTTCACGAAATAACCAGGGTCGAGGGCCACGGGAACATCGTCATCGACGTCAAAAAAGGCGTCATAAAAGACCTGAAACTCGAGATAATAGAATCTCCCAGGTTCTTCGAGATGATGCTCCGGGGCAGACGCTTTGACGAGGCCCAGCACATAATGGCCAGGATATGCGGCATATGCGCTGTGAGCCATACTTCGGCGTCGCTCAAGGCCATTGAAGACGCGATGGACATAAAGATATCGAAGCAGTCGCGCCTGCTGCGCCAACTCGCCTTTCACGGCGAGCTGCTCCAGAGCCACATACTCCATGTCTATTTCCTCGTTCTGCCCGACCTCGTCGGAGCGGGCTCCATAGTGCCTCTTTTAAGCTCTCACCCTGAGATGGCAAAGACCGGGCTCGACCTCAAGAGGCTTGCCAACGAGATATGCGAGACCATAGGCGGCCGCCACATACACCCGATATCCCTCTTCCCAGGCGGCGTCGTCTTCACGCCGAAGGCGCAGGACCTGAAGAAGCTCAAAAAAGACCTTGAATCGACATTCGACGGCCTCAACGCTACGCTTAAGTTCCTGACGGACATACCGCTTCCAGACTTCGAGCTTGAAAGGGAGTTCATCTCGTTGAAGGCCAGGGGCGAGTACGCCTTTTATAACGGCGAGCCCATATCGAGCCTCGGCACTCAAATCGACGCCAAAGCCTTTACCGATGAGGTAAAGGAATATGTCGTGGAGCACTCTTCGGCAAAGCACGCCGCATCAAGCAGGGGCACATACATGGTCGGCGCTCTGGCTAGAATCAACAACAACTCGCGCCAGCTCGGGCCAAAGGCAAAGGCGGCGCTGAAATCCTCCGGGATAAAGCTGCCCTGCCACAACCCGTTCGCCAACAACATGGCCCAGCTCATAGAATGTTTCCATGCCACCGAAGACGCGATAGCCACGATCGACAAGATTCTGGAGATGGGGCCGAAGACCGAACCGCTCGCCAAGCCCAGAGGCTTTGGCCGGGGCGTAGGCATTGTCGAAGCGCCCAGGGGCACGCTCTACCACGAATATGAAATCAACAAAGAGGGCCTCATAGAGCGGGCCGAATGCATCATACCTACCGCGCAGAACCTGCGCTCGATAGAAGACGACCTGCGTGCCATGGTCCCGAAGATGCTGGAGCGGCCAAAGGCGGAAATCGCCAAAGGCGTCGAAACTCTCGTAAGGGCGTATGACCCGTGCATCTCATGCTCGGCCCATATCATGGATGTCAGTTTCGAGGACTGACGCTAAAAGGCCTCCCCCGGAACCGCGGTGAGGCCTTTTTTTGTGCCCGTATTCAGTGACGCCGGTCACAGTCTGAAAAAATATAAGGCTTGTCAAGCCCTTGCCGCTGTTGTATATTTTTCTGTAAGTTGACCACAATTCCCCCGCATGGAGCGTTTCTTTTCACGTATGCGCATCAATATCGCTGAAAAGGCCGTCCTCAACAAGATACTCGAAAGAAAGAAGAAGGATGCGTACAGGCCGGAGGATGTTGACCTGAACGACATGCTGAGGGAGATCCTCACATGGGCGAACAGCTTTGTCCCCTCTGAGTCCGGCTCCATCCTCCTTGACGACCCCGTCCTCAACCAGCACAAGAAAAAGGCCGGGGTCCTGTATTTCATCGCCTGCTTCGGCAAAGGCTCGGGCGCGCTTGCGGGCACCACCCTTCCCATCAATGTTGGAATCGCCGGAAGCACCTATACGAGCGGAAAGCCCTACATAAGCAAAAAGGTCAAGCTCGACCGGAACTTCTATTCAGAGATAGACCAGAAGACGAAATTCGTAACGAAGTCCATAATCTGCGCCCCCATAAACATAAAGGGCGTCACCATAGGCGTAATAGAACTCATCAACAGGGTAAACGGCGACGACTATGGCCGGGGCGACCTCACGCTCCTGAAGATATTCGCCGAATATACCTCTACCCTCATACAGAACTCCCTTGACGCCAGGAGGTTCGGCGAGCTGTCCATAAGGGACAACCTCACCGGCCTTTACAACGACAGGTTTTTCTACGACAGGCTCGCCAAGGACATCAAAACCTCGCTCACCGGCAAAAAGGACCTGAGCCTCCTGTTCCTCGACCTCGACAGGTTCAAGGAGGTGAACGACACTTACGGCCACCTTGCCGGAAGCCGCGTCCTGACTGAGCTCGGGTCCGTACTGGCCGCGAGCCTCAAGAACAGGCTCGCTACGGCCGCCAGGTACGGCGGAGACGAATTCATAGTCATACTGCCTGACACCAGCCTGGAAAAAGCCATGAAGTATGCCGAGGACCTCAGGAAGACCATCCAGGAGTTCGTCTTCATAAAACGCCGCCGCCCGGGAGGCGAGAAGGCCCTCAGCATAGCAGGCGTCATAACAAGCTCCATAGGGGTAGCCAGCCTCGACCCCTCCCTCGTAGACGCCGGCCCTGACCAGAGCGAGCTGAGGGAGGCCCTTATAAAGGCCGCTGACTCCGCGATGTACTCTTCAAAACAAAAGGGCAAGAACTGCGTTACCGCGTCCGAGTGGATTTTCCTGGCAGGCCGCAAACCCTCGCAATAGAGCATAATTCCAGATACAACCGCCTGATTTCATTAAAATTTCCCTCTACCTGCCCGACTTGACACCGCCTTTCATCGGTAATATAGTTTTATCAGAGAATGATAAGGCGGTTTTATATGTCTTTTTGAACGGGAGGTGAATTTTATGGCAGACCTCAGAAAATGGGAGCCCTTCAGGGAGCTGGCGAGTATCCAGAAGGATATGGACGACTTCTTCAGGAGGGTTTTTGGCAGCTTGGCACCGACGAGCCTTTTCAGGAGGGAGATAAAGGGAGAATGGTTCCCTACCCTCGACCTTTACATGAAGGAAAACAAGCTCGTGGTCCATGCCGATATCCCGGGAGTCGATCCGAAGGATGTAGACATCTCGATAACAGGTAACATGCTCACAATAAGGGGTGAGCGGAAGGCGGATTTCGAGGAGAAAAAAGAAGGTTACCTCTATCACGAGACCAGCTTCGGCGGTTTCGAGAGAACAGTAACCCTGCCCGAGGGAGTTGATACGGCTAAGGTACACGCTTCCTATAACAAGGGCGTTCTCGAGATCACAATGCCCGCAAAGGCAGAGGCGCTTCCAAGGAAAGTAAAAGTAGAGCTGGAGGAAGGCAAGAAAGCGGCCTGAACACGGCTTGTACGGCTAAAAAAGACCGCCCTATCTCTCAGAACGAAAAATGCCGGCAAATGTTCAAATTGCCGGCATTTTTATTACGAATTTCCGATAAAAATTAGATATTTTTTCTGAAGTCAAGGAAGGGCGGAAATAAAAAGCGGAGCATATATGACAATATGTGAGCATTTTTATTTACGCCCTGACGCTTAAGGTCAGAAAAAAGAGCAATTTTTATGTTTTTTCAATATCGTATTGACAATTCATCAAGAATCCTTTATTGTTACCCATCAACTTTGACTGTTTGGCCCCCAGAATCCGCAATATGCACCAACTCATCATCATTCTTCTGACCATTTTAAGCCTTTTTCCATCCCTGCATACCTGCGCTTTTGGCGCCCAGAGTGCCCAGAACGATCGTCCGCGCCTTTACGCTGACATGGCCAAGGGCGCGGACGGCAAATACTACATCACAAAAATAACCACTGAAGAGAGCCGCATAGACTTCATGACGCTGAGGCCCCTGGGTTTTGACCAGGTTAAGTGGGATTGCTCCAAAATGCTCTTCGGCTCCTTTGCCTTCAGCGACTACAGGGACTGCGTGCCGCCTGGGAGCGAATTCAGGACCTCTGCCACCCGTCCCCTGCCTACCGTCCTTCTCGGAGCGAGCACGCTCGGCGCGTCGATGATATTCGGAATAATCATAGAAGAGAGCGTATTCGACAGGGGCGCTTATGACAGGGCGGTTGCCGAGGCGCTAAGGAACTCCGGGCTCGAAGGGAAACGGGAGGAGCTCCTGAAAAGGTTCATGGCCCTTACCGACATCGTGGACGACAGGAACGAAGAGCTTTCCGAGATGTTCACGAAATACAGGGACGAGTACTACGGCAGCAACGCTTCGGCAAAAGTCGAAAAGCGCATCGATGACGAATCAGGACTGTATGCCAACGACCTGTATGCCGATGTAATCATAAGGATCAACAGGAACGCCCTTTCGGAGCTGAAGCCGCCTGGCACGGCCTCAGTTTCCATTACAGGGACCCCGGCTGAGTTCGAGGAAAGGCTTTCCGCCATAGAGGCGTCTCTGCAGGTCGAAAGGTCGGACCTCGAATCGGCCCTCAAGAATGCCACCAGGGATTACCCTGTCTTCTGCGGGCCAGAGCACCTTGAGCCATACCACCTGAAATACGACTGCCCCTCAAGGGTTACGGGCGCACGGGGGGAGATGCCTGTTGCCAGGGCCATAATCGTATCGAAAGACATAAAAGGCGCGCTGCCTGACACTCTGGAGGCCGAAGACACTTCATTGAGGGTCATCTTCCAGAAGGGCAGGCTCTTCATCGAGAACAGGACAGCGGAGAAGCTCAATATAACAGGCGCTTCATTAAGCTACCGGGGCTCTTCGTCAAAGGCCTTAAAGCCTGCGGAGGTGCCGCCATCTTCGAGGATAGACGCCACAGTGCTCTACAAGCTTCTTACGCCAGAGATAGAAAAGGCGGCCTCTTTCACGAACATGACGCTCAAAGAAGCCGAGAAGACCCCTATTGGGGTCTCTCTTTCAGTTACCTACGAACGGGAAAACGAAAAAAAGACGCTCACCGGCGAGCATGTCTTCAGGCTCTCCGACCTCATCAGCACGGAAAACCTCATCAGGAACCGTCCCGCAGCATTGCACTGAGAAGGTGCCTGTGGCAACGGCGCTCTTCTTCCTTGCAGGTGCAAAGGAGCGTCACATTCTCTTCCGCTGCCGCTATCTCTTTTAATTCATCAAAGAGCTTTTTCTTTTCCGGGTCTTTGAACTCGGCCCTGTACCGTTTTTGAAATTCACCCCAGCTTATGACTCCGGCCTTCCAGTCCTTTATGAGTTCAGTTGAAGGCCCCAGCCCTCTTATCCATTGATCGACCCGTTCTTTTTTAACGCCCCTGGGCCAGTACCTGGTCACAAGAAGCCTGAACCCGTCGTCTTCTCTGGCGGGTGAGTAAACAGAGCCGGTCCTGACCATGAAGACCTCCTTGAATTCAGATTTTATCAGCCAGCTGCGTTTTCAATCAAAAAAGGCCCTCTTTCGAGGGCCTTAAATTTCATCTCTTTCACTGCTGTTCAGATATAGAGCACCTGGTCGGCATCCTTGACGAGCTGTAGAAACGAAACAAGCCCCATGCTCTGGTCCACGGCGTCTATAAGCTCATCCCGCGCTATATTGAGGATTGCCATCGAGCCTGTGCACGCGTAAATCCTGAACCTGCCAAAACGCCTGGCCATATCTATCATCTCGGTTATGGAATCTATCGTGCCCCTGGCGATGTTCTTTTCTATCTCGGCCTTGAAAAAGGCCGGCTCGCCCTCTATCACCGCGTCATCTGTCCTGCCCTTCACAAGCCGCCTCAGCGCCCCGTAGCTGAAGAATATATGGACTTCGCCTCCTGTTGCGAGCACGACATTCGAAATGGACATGGCCTGAAAAACCCTGTCATAGGAGCCGGAATGTAAAAAGATGCAGTACCTGTACGGCTTTTTCGTCTGTTCCATATCAGTCCGTCCTACTTCTGCTTTCTTATCGTGTCAGCCCAATCCAGCAGGGTAACTCCCGCGGCGCGTGCCTTCTCGAAAGATTTAGCGAGGTCGTCCATCTCCCCGGAGTTGAACCGCTCGGAGAGGATGGCAAGGCCGTCGCAGTTGCTCACATGAATAAGCATCTGCATGGCAGCGTTTGTGGCGTCCTCAGATTCCTTGTCAGTAAGCGTGTCCTTTGCCAGAAGCCCGGCGCATACCTTGGCGGTCTGGATTACCGAGTCGTGCTCCTTGTAAAGGGAATCAACATACTCGCCCAGGTATTTTCTCAGGGCCGGGTAAAGGTTTTCTTCCTCGTACCTGAAATGCGGGCCGGTAAGCTCGTTTAAAACCCCGAGTATCTCCCTCGCCTTTTTAACATCCTTGTCACGCAGGGCCTCAGAGATAGTAAGCACGGCGTCGCGGACTTTTCTGTGGTCTTCGCGGAACTCCGCAATGGGGTCAAGTTTGGTCGTCATTTCAAAAGCCTCCTGTTAGAAACACAATACATAAAGGCCGACCCGCATGGGCAGCCACCTTGCGTTGCTTTCTATAGAATTTTTACATGGTTAGCCGGGATTGTCAAATGAGGTGGAAAGTGAGTTGATAAGAGGCTGCCATTTAAAATCAGATATTTTTTCTGAAATCAAGGAAGGGGGAATAAAAAGCGCAGCATATATGACAATATGTGAGCATTTTTATTTACGCCCTAATGAAGAGATCAGGAAAAAGAGCCAAAACTGCCTCTAAAAATTAGATATTTTTTCTGAGGTCGAGGCAGGGTGGAAATAAAAAGCGGAGCATATATTATAATATGTGAGCATTTTTATTTCTGCCCTAACGAAGAGATCAGGAAAAAGAGCAATTTTTAACTACTCAGGGCCAAGCCCCTTTGCCTTAATCTCAGGGTCAAGCTCTTCAAGTTCCTCTTCACTGAAAAACTTCCTGCCGCTTATCATGCTCGAAACCAGCCCCCGCCTCTCGGCCGCGTCATGCGCCCCCAATGCGGCAAAATGGGCGAGCACGAATAATATTATGAAGGCTGCCCCGGCCACATGGATTATTTCAAGCCACTCAGGCGGGCCGGAGGCATGGTTCATCGCTTGAGCCGCTGAATGGGCTATTGCCTCATCCCCCTTATGCATGAAAAACATGGTTATGCCGCTTGAGGCCTGGGTGGCGAAAGCGATGAAAAGGACAGTATCGAACAGGCCAGCGATGGGGTTGTGTGACAGGTAGAGAGGGGCTTTGCCGCGAAAACCCGACAGGTAATACTTTACCGTGGCGGTCCCCAGCGCGAACTGTTTTTTTGTGTGCGGGAGAACATCCTTCCAGTTGGCAGTCGACGGCCCGGTGAAAAGGTAGATTATCCTGGCAAGAGCGCCTGTCGCGAGGACAAAGCCGATTGTTGCGTGGACATCTATTATCGAATCCAGCCCTTCGTCAGGGACCTCAATAAATTCGGACGCGAGGATGAAAAGGCCCAGAGGTATGAGCGCGAGCACGGAGAAGGCATTGACCCAGTGTATTATCCGCAAGGCCCGCGGCCAAACGCGCACATGGCGGAAGCAGTCCATCTTATCTTACGGCCCTGAGGCTCAAAACGCCTATGCCCATGAAGAGCGCGACGCCTGCCATGATGACAATGCCCAAAGCCGTGACAGCGGCAACCGGCAGAAGCCCAAGGCCCGAGACATAAAGCATGCCTGAATGGAGGAAAGCTCCGGCTATCAAGAGGACTGATATTGTCTTTGAAAGCCAGTCCACAAAAGGCAGACGGGAGATGAGATACCCGCCGCCAAGGTTCAGGGCCGCATCGAGATTGGCCTGAAGAAAGGCCGATGAAAGCATGGCATTTGACGCGCTGGATGCCGCGCCGCCGAAGTACAGGCTGAGGACCGTCGCTGAGAGGAGGTAGACAAACCCGAAGACCATATTCTTTTTTCCATTCATGACGCACCAATCCTGTTGATGGGTTCACAGTTGAACTCCCGGCAGAATACCGGGAGCGGCCCACAGCTGAGCAGCTTGAAAAAAGTCTATCACCGAAAAGGCCGCTGTCAAGGCGGCATGCGCCGGAAAACGGGTTCGTTTTTTGAGCAGACCACATGAGATTTGCTTAAAAGGAAACCCCGCTCTTGAGGAGCGGGGTTTCCTGGTTACTGCTTCTTTTAAATATTTCGAGATTGCGCAGGGCCGTCCTATGCCTGCTGCGCGAGCGGCGGCGTTTGCGTACTCTTTACGCTCTCAATTACCTCGCCAATGGCATGCTCAAGACTTGTGCTGGGATCGTATCCGAGGAGCCGCCTGGCCCTTGTTATGTCGGCGACCGAGTCCTTCGGCTCGCCGAGCGGCAAAGGAGCGCGCACCGGCTCCAGGCCCGCTCCAAGCTTATTCAGGAGAAGCGTAGCTATATCGTTAACGCTCGTCCCCCTGCCAGTGCCTACATTTATGACCATCCCGTCAAGGGGCCTTGTCATGGCAAGGATGTTCGCCTCGGCTACATCTCCGACATAAACGAAATCCCGCACCTGCTCCCCTGTGCCGAAGACCAACGGCGGGCGGCCCTGAAGCAGGCTGTTTATGAATATGGTTATGACGCCGACATAAGGCGTCAAAGTCTGCCCCGGCCCGTATGTGTTGAAGTACCTCAAGATGACGCTCTCGAAGCCGTAATACCTGGACAGCTGCCTTACATACGACTCTGCCGCGAGCTTTCCGGAGCCGTACGGCGATATAGGCTCAAGGACTCCCTCTTCCGTCACCGGAAGGCGCACCCTGTCCCCGTAGACCGCCATCGAGGAGGCGAATATGAATTTCTTTATCCCGGCTTTTCCGGCCTCGCGCAGGACATTGACCGTCCCGAGGACATTCGTCTCCGTGTCGCCGTAGATATCGTCGAACGAGTTCCTTATGCTGACCCGCGCGGCGTTGTGAAAGACTATATCCACGCCGTTCAGGGCCTTTTTAAGCCCGTTTCTGTCAAGTATGCTCGCTTTGTGGAACTCGACGCCTTCAGGCACATTTGCGGCCTTTCCCATGGAAAGGTCGTCGATTATTGCCACTTCGAGTCCAAGCGCCTTGAGCCTTTTGGCTATATGGGAGCCGATGAAACCGGCACCCCCGGTGACAAGGGCCTTTTTATATCGCTGCGACATCGATTCCACCTCCTATGGCTACGCTCGAAGAGACGATGGATCTTCTGATGTCTCCGCCAGCCCCTATCCTCGCTCCCGGCAGTATGACCGAATCGCTTATCCTTATCGGGGCCGATATCTTCACATTATTGCCAATGACCGAATTGACCACCTCGGTCCCCTTGGGCAGGGTAACATTTTCGCCTATGACATTTTTCATATAAAGGTGCTTCAAGGCTTTCATGTTGCACTCCAGGAGGTCTTCAGGGACCGTGACGTTCATGTCCCACTCGACTATCTCGGAGGTATGCACCTTGAAGCCGTCCTCGATGAGTATCTGTATGGAGTTCGTTATCTCGTACTCGTCGCGAAGGGCCGTCCGGGGCGTCCTTCTTATGGCGTCGAATATGGGCAGGTCGAACAGGTATATGCCGCAGCCCTTGAGTTTATTGATGGTGTATCTCGGTTTTTCTATGACCTTCTTGACGAGGCCGCCCCGGCCGAGCTGGATGGCGAAGTTGCGCTTTATGAATTCCGGGTTCTCCTCATTTTTCACCACGAGCACGACAGAACCCTTTTTCTGGTGGAAGGTATTCACGACCTCTCCCAAGTCCCTGTGTATGGTGAAAATGTCGCCGAGAAACAGGAGGAACGGGCCGTCAACATGCCGCTCCAGCTGGCCCACGGCGTGCGCTATCCCCAGGGCTTTTTCCTGCTCGATGTACTTTATCCGGAAGCCCCAGGCCGAGCCGTCCCCGAAGTAGTCCATTATCTTTTCTTTCAAATACCCTACGACAATTATGAAATCCTTGATGCCAGCCGATGCCATCGCTTCCAGCTGGTACTGCATTATAGGCTTGTTGCACACGGGCAGGAGCGGCTTTGGCGTCTCGAAGCTCAGAGGTTTTATCCTCGAGCCCAGCCCCGCGGAAAGGACCACGCCTGTAATGTCTCGCTTTTTAGACATGACTTCACCTCATATTGGGGTCCGGCTTCCCCCAAAGGCAAGGGCGAGGTGAATTTTCAAAGGTGAGCCAAAGGAGGCCTGACCGGCCGTTTATTCCTTGCGCGCAAAAGCCTGATAAAAAAAACAGGCAAAAAAGCTTTTAGCTGGACGCAGGTCGAGTTGAATGGAAATCAATGATGGGGTTTCGTGATGAGCCCGCGCCTCTTTGATGGGATTGTAAGAGGCGCGAAGCGGCCTTTTGAAAGGCCTGAGGATGATGCTGATTACAGTTGCTACGCGGCTGCAAGCGGCACAGAAGTTATCGCCGAAGGCTCGAAGCAGTTGCGACTAGTGAACCCTGCCCGATTTACTTCGTCAGACAGTAACGGCTGCCATGTTTATCCGGGAGCTGAAATACTCGATAGACCGGAGGAGCCCGTCTTCGAGCCCTACAAGCGGCCTCCATCCGAGTGATTCTTTCGCGATGGATATGTCAGGCTTCCTCTGTACCGGGTCGTCCTGCGGCAGCGGGTTGTAGATTATTTTCGAGTTGCTTCCCGTGAGCTTCTTGACCATGCTGGCCAGTTCAAGGACAGTGAACTCGCCGGGGTTGCCCAGGTTCACCGGGCCGACCAGCTCTTCGTTGTTCATCATCTTGACGAGCCCGTCGACCAGGTCATCGACATAGCAGAACGACCTTGTCT
>MGPK01000050.1:4916-8746 GCA_001795535.1 Deltaproteobacteria bacterium GWA2_54_12 | reverse complement strand
CTGCTCCACGGGCAATATTCGTTACAACATCGACCGCGCTGCCTGACGTGGCATTGGAGATATCGATCGTTCCTGCACTGGTTCCTTTGGTGCTGGCAAGGTTCATATCCAGAATGTAGCCAGAGACAAGAGCCGCATCGAGATGGGCGGTCACTTTCACCGTGTTGCCAAAGTTCTGGGTAATGCTGTATGTTGTGGAAGCGTCATTGACCGACGTCAAAGCATCCACACCGGCTGTTCCGGTCGTGATGGTCAGGGGACCGGGGTTTCCAGACGTGGCAATTTTATAGACGGTATTGACTGCAAGCGTCACGTTCTGGGTGGCAGTAGCTTGAGCAAACGTGGTCTCAACGATCATCGTGCTGAGCACTGCGGTGGCGAGAACTGCGAAGGACTTTTTCATGACTGACTCCTGATTGGATGATGTTTGTTTATTCTGTTTCATACTCTTGTCCAGCTTATGTCAATCCTCGTGCCAGACAATGAAAACACTGATTTTATTGGGTATTTGTGATGTTGGCCGGTTATTGTTGTCATATTAGTGTTTCATAATGATTCATATGTATTATATTGATACGTTTCATGTGTATTATGTTGTATAACAATTAGTTACGGAGATTTTGATTGACTTTTGCTTTGGGATAATGTATCATTATGATACTCGGAGAGGTCAGAATGAGACGAAGCTCGGATGAAACTCGAGGAAAGTTCTATTTTTTGGCCGTTTTCTGAAAGAAAGATCGCCTGGCATGACACTTGACATCCACTATAGTAGAAATTCACAGAGTCAATCTTGTTCTCTACATAGGGGTATCAACGTCATGAGTTCCGTATCCATTTCTGCGACAACCCTTGCCCGTCTTCGCGGCGAGGAGCTTTCACATATTTCCCATGCTCTTCGGAGCCCCCTCACTTCTATTGTCGGTTTCGCCGATGCAATTCTCAGCGATCCGGCCCTTGCTCGCGACCAGAAGGAGGAGTTTGTTCGAATCATCAAAGCTGAAGGAGAGAGACTCTCCCGGTTCGTCGACGAGCTGATGTATGCCTCGATCGCAACCCGCGAGGCCCCACTGACACAACACTGGGATGTCGCGACGGTCGTCGCCTCGGCATTCCATAATGTCTCGCTTTCAGCCGCTTCCCGTTCCGTGGCCCTCCGCCATGATATATCGAGCTCTCTTCCGCGTCTATTCCTCGAGAAAGAATTCGCGACGAGGATTCTGGACAACATCCTGACGAATGCCATCCGCTACGCGCCGGAGCATTCTGAAATTCTTGTCCACGCCGACATATCTGGATCGGATTTGATCGTCAACATTCACGCTCCCCGCACTCAGGCCACCGCCGGCAGCGATGCCTCCCAGGTCGGCCTGGCGCGCACGCGATACCTCGTAAGCTTGTACGGCGGGTCATTGCAGGTAGAACAGTCACAAGCAGACGAAACAATCATGACTCTCCGGCTACCTTTGGGTAACTAACCTCCACATGGCCAATTCTCTCATCTATATTGTAGACGACGAGGAGACAATCCGCAAACTCCTCGAACACACCGTGACCAAGCGATGGGGCTTTGAGGCAAGAGCCTTCGCCTCGGGCGAAGCATGCCTCGACGCCCTGATAGACGATCCCGACCTTGTTCTCCTTGACATCATGATGGAGGGCATTTCAGGAGTGGACACTCTGAGAGAGGCCAGGAAGCGTAAACCCGATCTACCCGTCATCATGCTTTCCGCTCAAGGAAGCATGGAGGTCGCCATTGAATCGCTCAAGCTTGGAGCTTCAGACTACTTCAGCAAGCCCATTGATTTCCCCAAGCTCGAAATCGCCATTAGAAATGCTCTTCAGCTTCGCCAGGTTTCACGGGAAATGAGTCAGTTGAAAGAGAGGATTCAGCATGATGTGCAGTTCGAAAACATTGTTTCTACAAGCGGCGAAATGCAGGAGGTCTTTCGGCTGGTCAGCAAGGTCAAGAACAGCGACATTCCCGTTCTCGTGATGGGGGAAAGCGGCACGGGAAAAGAACTGATCTCCCGCGCCATCCATTTCAACAGCGACAGGAAGGATGCTCCGTTTGTGGTCGTCAATTGTGCCTCCATCCCCCACGAGCTTCTCGAAAGCGAGCTCTTCGGTCATGAGAAAGGAGCATTCACCGGCGCCTATCAGCGGCGAATCGGCCGATTCGAACAGGCGCACCAGGGAACCATTTTTCTTGATGAAATCGGCGAAATGGATCTTGCCTTGCAAGCAAAGCTTCTGAGGGTCATTCAGACGAAGGAATTCCAGAGAGTAGGCGGAAATGACACCATTATTTCGGACGTTCGACTTGTTTCTGCGACAAACCGTGATATCCGTGAGGAGGTGCGGCAAAAACGTTTTCGCGAAGACCTGTATTTTCGCATTGCAGCATTCCCCATCGTCGTTCCTCCCCTCAGGCAGCGAAAATCGGACATTCTCGTGCTCGCCGAGCATTTTCTCAAGCTTTTCGGGCAGGCGAGCGGCAAGACACTCCGGTTTTCCCGTGAGGCACTTCGCCTTCTTTATGATTACCCGTGGCCCGGAAATGTCCGTGAACTGGAGAATGTCATCCAACGGGGAGTTGTGATGACAGACGGGAAGGAGATCACTCCCGGTGACCTTCCCGTGGCATTGCAGACTTTTCTGGCGCCTGCATCAGCTTCGTCGATCCCCTTCGTTGAGTCTGAGACCGGAGTTGTCCCACTGGAGAGGGTTAAGGAAACGGCTATTCGGAATGCATTGAAAGTAACGGGGGGGAACATCGCCGAAGCAGCGCTTCGGCTGAAGCTTGGACGCGCAACGCTCTATCGGCTCATGAAGAAGTACAAGATAGAAATGTAGTTCCTGCCACACCTCCTTCACACAACAAAGCCTGCCGATGTTTGGCAGGCTTCCTCTTTCCGTATGGCTTGAATGCTATTTCAGTTCAGCAAGCTTGGTCCTTGCATCCTCCGCCAGTCGCCCATTGGGAGAAAACTTCAGGTATTCTGCATAATAACGCCTGGCTTCTCGTGGCGAGCCTTTGAACTCATAGAGCTGGGCAACGCGGAATATCAGCTGAGTCAACGAGCCGTCTTTTTCCACAGCTTTGAGGTACGAATCGATTGCCAGATCATACATTCGCTTCCGCACATAGGCACCGGCAAGATGTTCATAGCTGGCTGCAGTATCCGGCGACAATTCAACATATTTCTGAAACTGCTGGATCGCACGGTCGATTTCGTACGTGCTCAGGCAGTACGTACCGTATCGTTGATACGCCTGCCAAGTGCTTGGACGGACCTGGATGGCACGAAGATAGAATGCATTCGCCTTTTCGTGATCACCCTCTTCTGCGCTTATGTTCGCATATGCCAGCAGGCTAAAATACGGATCGACCCTTCGAAGAGCATCCGCCTGTTCCCTGGCTTTTTCAAAACTCCCGCCGAGAACCGTCGGCGCGAGTACATAATACTGAATGAGTGCTTCCCGAAATTCAATCGAGGACGGAGCAAACCGCACAGCCAACTCCAGCTGCGCTCTCATTTTCGTTGCGATGAAGGGCTTCCGGAGAATGTTGGCATAGGAAAAATCCCTGGCATATGCTTCGGCGAGGCGGAAGTGGTATTCCGCGCTGTTGCCGAGCAATTCGACCGCCTTTTCCAAATGCTCGACAGCTTTTTCGGTACTTTGAGGGGACTTCAGGTAGGCGAGGCCAAGACGATATTGCTCTTCTGCAAGGAGCTCAACATCCAGGGAACTGCGGGCAGATGATTCTCGTGTGGGATTCGGTGAACCCTGTTGGAAGCCGAACGCTATTCCTCTTGGCACCAACA
>MGPK01000050.1:4541-4855 GCA_001795535.1 Deltaproteobacteria bacterium GWA2_54_12 | reverse complement strand
CGTACACACAAGTCCGAGCCAAAACCAGGAGCGGGGTTTGATCACTGTCCTATCCATGGCGTGTCCTCCAAGAATAAACAGGGAACTTCGTTTCCTCTTCTCGACTCTCATTCTTCGACCACTGATTCTTCATGATAAGGAATTCTCATTTGAACTTCCAATCCCCTCCCATCCCCATTTTTGAGCCGAAACTCATGGTTTTCTCCATACAGCTGTTCCAGCCGGGAACGGGTATTGTGAAGCCCAACTCCTTCCGAAAACTCCCCCGAGGATCCGTGTGGAAGTCCCGGACCATCGTCCCTGACGACAAGATC
>MGPK01000050.1:3178-4533 GCA_001795535.1 Deltaproteobacteria bacterium GWA2_54_12 | reverse complement strand
CATCATTTCGTTCGGCGATGATTTCGATTCTTCCACCGCCGCTTCTGGTACCAACACCATGCCGAATAGCGTTCTCGACTAACGGCTGCAGAATAAGGTTTGGCACCTTTGCCCGCAGTACCCCGTTTCCCGTTGTGATGCGCACCTTGAGACGGTTGCCGTAGCGGACTTTTTCGATTTCGAGGTATCTCTGCAAAAAGTCGAGTTCATCTCTTAACGATACTTCCTGTATACCCTCGGTCTCGAGCGAGTAGCGCAGCAGTTCTCCCAGCCTCGCCACGACTTTGTCGGCATCCTCTACATTCTTGTGCATCAACGAGGAAATGGAATTCAGGGTATTAAAGAGAAAGTGAGGCTGCATCTGCATCTTCAGCGCCTGGAGATTTGCCTTGACGAGTTGAGCTTCCAATTGCGATGCTTTCAGCTCACGATCGCGAAATTGGCGGTAGTATTCCAGAGTGTACCCAAAACCGAGAATAACCCAATATGCCAGAGTATTCGTTTGGAAGTTAAATGCAAAAGAGAACTCAATGGATCGGAAGGTCTCGTACATGGACAGCGGCTCTTCCCGAACCATGTTCCAGATTGATTCAGCGAGAAAGAGCTGCATGCCGGCAATCGCAAGGCTTGTCGGGATATGCACCAGCAACGCTTTGGGCCACTTCCTCCGCTCGAATCGATATCGCTTTCGCAGCCATAAGACTCCGGGAGCAAGGAGCGCCCATACATAGTAAAACGAGAAATTGATGGTAATGGCACGCTGCCACGTGACCTGCTGCCGAAACAAATAGCGGTCCCACAGAGTTGATTGTGAGGCAAAAAAAAGGGCAACGGCGGTCCATGTGAGGATAACCGCCGTCCATTTGACCCATCGGTGCTGAAAAATGCTTTTTGTTTCCACAATAGTCTCTTCGGCGTTTCTCTTTCAGGATCCGGAGCGGGGAGTCAGGAGAATGTGGCGAAATCGCAGTGCAGAGTCAACAGAAGGATCAGACGTGCTCGTGGAACATTTCGGAGAGTTTCTTCTTGTATCCTCTGCTGGCAGTCAGTTTTGCCCCATTCAACAGCAGGACAATGTAATCCCCGTTGAACCAGGGTTGAAGTTCTTTGATTCTGTCAATATTGACAATCGTTGTCCTATGAATCCTCACAAACTTGCCCGTCCCGAGCTTTTGCTCCATCTGGGTCATAGTCTCGCGCAGCAGATGCGATTCGCTGCCAACGTGGAGTTTGACATAGTTACCCGCAGATTCTATCCAATCTATTTCATCAAATCGGAGAAAAAAAACGCGTCCGGAGGATTTCACCAGGATCCGATCTACATGCTTCTTGTTCGATTCGATGTGTTCAAGGAG
>MGPK01000050.1:2743-3154 GCA_001795535.1 Deltaproteobacteria bacterium GWA2_54_12 | reverse complement strand
GTCGTACGCGGTCACAAACACGACAATGGGCATTTTGTGGAACTCGACGCTTTCCAGCACTTCGAACCCGTTTCCGTCGGGCATTTGGACATCAAGAAAAACAAGGTCCGGCGACTCATTGCGGATGGCTTCAATGGCTTCCTTGCCTGTGGCGCTCTCCCCAATGATCTGAATATCGGCATCATCCTTCAGAAGAGCTTGAAGCCGTTCCCGGGCAAGCTGTTCGTCATCGACAATGAGGGTCCGAATCCTGAGAGATCCGTCTTTCTTTTGGAGAGGGGCAAGGGACATAATCTTTCTCACTCATAACATACAAAATTTCTCAATCAGAGAAATAGTTCCGTTGAGTCCAGATCGCTCCTTTTTTGGGACAAATTGACCAGTTTTGGGGATGAATGAACGTCGAGGAAG
>MGPK01000050.1:0-2514 GCA_001795535.1 Deltaproteobacteria bacterium GWA2_54_12 | reverse complement strand
CTTGCCGTCGGCAAGCGTGATTCTCATCCAATCGCCTACGCTGTCGCTCACGCGCACCTTCAATCCTTCATGAATGACAAATGCATCAACGCTCTGGTCGTCAGGAGAATTCTTGGCTGTGACACTGCGAGTGACAATAATTGCCTCCGATCGATCGGAAACCTGGTTGACTTGAAGTCCGAAAACGACGCCGAAGGCAACGGCGACCACAAGAGCTGCAAGGATTCCCCAACGGAACACGGGGTTCCAGGAAGAGCTCCCGAGCAGATTGATAACGGCCAATTGACCAAACACAAGAATCCACGCGATCATGAGAAGAGTACCCGTAGTCGACAATGACGTCAAGGTTGAAAGAGAACGGATCCACGTGAGAAGAAACAACTCAGGGACAGGTTCGATCCTATCAACGATCTTCGAATTCGCCAGCCGGAGGTTAAACTCAATATCAGGATCACCGCCATCGAGCCTCGCCGCCCTTTCGTACCAAAGGATTGCTCCTCCTATATTTCCCGAACGATAACTGGCGTTCCCGAGGTTGAAGAAGAGCGGGGCGCTGACGTACCCTTGGTGAACAACGCCGACGTATTCCTTTGCAGCGTCACTGAACCGGCCGGCGCGATAATGTTCATTCCCTTTCAGAAAGGCATCCTCGGGAGTCTGTGCTGCAGAGAATGTCACGCAAAGAGGAAGAAAAACCATATAAGCGACTGTCCGTTTCATCGGTTCAAAGCTCTTTCGACGTTTCCAATGACTTCCTTTGCCTGGTCCAACAGATCTCTTCGTGCTTCCTGAGTGTCCGCGCCCGGTGCAAACCGTGCGAACTCGGCTCGCTCAGTGCACGCCTGCAGTTGATGAGCGACCTCTGCGGGGACTCCATTTGCCTTGAGCGTCTCGACTGCCAGCTCCAGTGTGAGATCCGCGCGAGGGATTCTCAGTTTGTCGCCAAGGTATCCAACGAGGGCTTTGGAGATTTCACTATGATAGCTTTCGGTATTTCCGCGACCAAGCAATTTTTCCGCAGTCTTTAGGCGCCGGGAAGCCTCCTTCCCCGCCTTTTGCGATCTCAAGAGCGGTGCGTTGCCGAGAAGTTTCTCTTGCCGCTTACGATAGACAAACGCCCCAAGAAACATCAGAGGCGGAAAAACAAATCCGCCGATCAGCCAACCATTTATCAACGAAAACTCCTCGGCCCGTCGAAAAGATCCAGGAGATAGTTTCAAGAACCGGATATCCTCTCCCAAGAGTCGGACATCCTCTTTTGAAGCGAATGTTCCTCCTGCTGCAATGTCTTTCCCCTGGGCGACATTCAGAACAAAACGAGGCGATTTGAGCGTAACATAGGTATTCCGGCTAAGATCATAGTAGACGAAAGAAACGGGTTCGATGACCCGCATGCCTGCATTTCTTGGAATGAGGAGATATTCCGCGGTCTTTTTCCCCCGTATCTGATTTCCATCCCTCGCAATTTCTTCGGTTACTTTCGGGTCATATGTTTCAATATCTCCCGGAAATGAGGGCTTCGGCACGGCCACCAATTTGAGATTGCCCGTTCCGCCAACGATGAGTTTCAACGTGACAGGATCGCCCGTTTTAACTTCCTTTTTATCGACTGCGGCATCAAAGGTAAACGATCCCACTGCACCGGTAAATTCCGCTGGCAAATTACCCGACAAGGGATCAACAGTGATTGACAGGGAGTTGGAGGTAAAATCGATTTCCTGAGTGCGCAGCCTGTTGGAGAAAATGGGATCATTGAAAATGTCGAGCGGATCCGTGTTGCTTCGTCTGGTCTGAATCTGAACGGCGCACCGCACCTCGAGCGGCGTGATCTTCAACGTTCCGGATTGAGTTGCAAAGAGGGCAGTCCGCTTGATAGTCGCAACGCGGTATTGTTTTCCGCCGACGGTCTCGGTTGCAGCTTCCGGTGATTTTGGCTGGTCGAAATCTTCCGCCCAGAATCCTTCAAATGTCGGGGCCTTTGCAATGGCATAATGTTCAATGCTGACGCGCGTATAGAGTTTATACGTAAGGATGAACTGCTCCCCCTGACGGACACGGCGCTTGTCTGCGACAGCTTTGATGTACAAATTCTCGCCTATCTCCTGTGCCGAAGCCTGGCCTGAAGCGGCCTTCTGCGCACCGGCCGCCGCCGGGACAACATCAATCTGAATTGGTTCGGTTTTGTATGATTTCCCTTCCAGTTCGATCGCGGCGGGTCCTATCGTGGCTTTCCCTTGTTTGCGCGCGGCAATCACGTACACATACGAGAGCGTGGAGGAGGTACGACCATTAATCCATTGGTATTGCGACGACTGTATTGGCCCGCTCAGTACGACAAACGCATTGAAATCCGGAGGCTGGAACCTCTCGGGGGTGACAGACTGCGCGCTTGTCAATGTGAAGGAAAGCTGAAATTGTTCTCCGACGGAAACTTTATTCGACGCAACAGAAGCGCTAAAGGAGACAGACTGGGCAGCACACAGCGAAGTCCCCGTTGCCACAATCACTATCAAT
>MGPK01000049.1:34801-38017 GCA_001795535.1 Deltaproteobacteria bacterium GWA2_54_12 | reverse complement strand
GGTTATCGAGCCCATCGACATGCGCACCTTCGAGCCCATGACCGAGCGGGATTATGATTACCCGTACTACCCTTACATGTACGGCCCGTACTACCCTTACAGCCCGCTTTACCCCTATGGGCCTTTCAGCCCTTACGGACCGTACAGGCAACCGTTTTTCCCCTATCCTTATCCTTTCCCTTGAGGGGGTTTCTCCAGGGTCTTACCAATTGTTCTAATTAAAGCCGTCAGTTTTAAACTGACGGCTTTTTTTATCGACATGCGCCGATAATACAAGCAAGCTGCGGTGTAATTCTCTGGACTATCCCCTCCCTCGATGGGAGGGGATAAAGGGGAGGGTGAAATCTCGTTCACCCCCACCCTGCCTCCCCCATAAAGGGGGAGGAGTTTTAAACCTTGCAAAGCGAACTATGGGTTTTCAGCAGTCTGCTACTCCTTCGGGCTGCAGCCGTCCTTCATTCCCCTGAGGAACGCCAGATACTCGTCGTAGTACTCGTCCATGAACTCGAAAACATTCCTGCTATCGGTGTCTATCCCCTTCTTTATTTTGAGGAACTCCTTGAAGGTCATGGCCGCGTCTCCTGATTTTTGCTTGTAATCCGGTAGGTTATGGGGTCCTGCACGCCGGCTTCCCTGAAGCCCCTGAGCCTCAGCAGGCATGAATCGCACTCTCCGCAGGCCTCCTGTTCGTCCCTGTAGCATGACCAGGTAAGGGGCAGCGGCGCGCCCAATTCCAAAGCTTTTTTCACTATATCAGATTTCCTCATTTTTATGAGCGGAGTTATTATGCTTATACCGCTCCCCGGCCTTGTACCCAGGCTTGCCGCCTTCTCAAAAGCGTCGAAGAACTCGCGCCTGCAGTCCGGATACCCTGAGCCGTCCTCCTCGACCGCGCCGATGTAGACCTCTGTCACGCCCAATACCTCGGCCCAGGAGATGGCTATGGCCAGGAGGTGCGCGTTCCTGAAGGGGACATAGGTGACGGGTATCTGTAAATTTCCCAGGTCGCCCTTTGGCACCTCTATCTTCTTATCAGTCAGGGCCGAACCGCCAATGGCGCGGAGGTGGCTTATATCGACGGAAAGCCTCTCATTTACGCCATAGAAGTCCGCTATATCGTTGAAGGCCTTAAGCTCCCTGCCCTCTGTCCTCTGCCCGTAATTGACATGGAGAAAGGCGCTCTTTCCCTTTTGGGCCGCTATGGCCGCGGCCACGCAGCTGTCCATGCCGCCGCTTACCAGTACTATCGCTTTCGGTGTCATGGTGAAATTAAAGCACAGAGGCCGAAAAGGCTCAATCAAAAACTGCCCGGAAGACCTTCAGGAGGTTCTCCTGAAGCGTCCTTTCGGCAGCCGCGACGATGTGAGGGCCGGGCACCTCCTCGAAGGCTGCCTTCTTCCCCAGGTATATCCGCCAGTCCGCGTCAGATACGCTGCCCACGGCCCACCTTCTTTCCTCAAGCCTTGCCCTTACGGTCTCGTTCAAGGCACAGCACTCGATTATCTCGACCTTTGCCCCGGCCCTGTCGGCGGCGTCCATGACCTTCTTCAGGTACCTCCTCTTCGAGAAGGTCGCGTCGGTTATGACGGAGCGAGCGCGCTTCAGGAGCCCCTCGGCCCGCCTGGCAAGCTCGGCGTAGGTCCTCTCGGTGAAATGCTCGGAGTAAATGCCCTCGCCGTAACTCTCAGGGCGCGCTTCAGTGGGCTTGAGCCCGGCAAGCTCCTTTCTCACCACATCAGAGGCAAGGTGGACGAACCCGGTGCGCTCAGCCACCCCCCTGGCAAGGGTCGATTTGCCCGTGCCCGGAAGCCCGCAGACTATTAAGAGCATGGGCTTCAAGGCCCCGGATGCGTAAAGCCCGGACAAATAAAAGTGGTACAGGGCGGAAAGCAGCGCGTCGGTCCGCTCCGCTTCCTCGACCTCCTCTTCAAAGGCTTTGAAGCCCTCGACCTTTCCCCTGACATAGGCGCGGTAGCACTTGTAGAAGTTAAGGAGGCGCTCCCCTTCGCGGTCGCCCGACTCATTGAAGTACGCCAGGTCCAGCGCCTCGGAAAGGTCGTGCCTGTTGTGATAATCGAGGTCCATCGACAGAAAAGCCTCGTCAGCGACGACATCCGAAAACCTGAACCGCTCGTTAAACTCTATGCAGTCTATTATCTCTATGCCGTCTTCGGCAAAAACATGCTCCGAGTGGATATCCCCGTGGCAGTCCCTGATAAACCCTTCACTGACCCTTTTTTCGAACAGGCTCGAGTTAGCCCTGATGAACGACTCCGTATACTCCTTTATCTTCAGGAAAAGCCCCTGGCTTATGGTCTTGCCGATGAAGGGCTCTGTCTGGCTGAAGTTCTCCCCGGTGTTCTCCCTTATGACTTCAAGAGAGCCGAACCCCGAGATATGTCCGCTTGCGGCGGCGTTCTTATGGAACGCGGCCAGTACATGCGCGATGCGCCTTATGAGCTCCTCCGTAACAATCCCGGAAGCGAGCATGCGATCGAGGCTGCGCTCCTCAGAAAGCCGCCTCATCTTGACGGCGTACTCAATGGGCTCGCCTTCCCCATCCATGAAGTACCGGCCGCCCTTTTCGGTTATGCCGACGACGCCGATGTAGGCCTCGGGCGCAAGCCTCCTGTTGAGCCTTACCTCCTCGTCGCAGTAAAAGCGCCTCTTGTCGAGGGAAGTGAAGTCAAGGAAACCGAAGTTGACCGCCTTTTTTATCTTGTAGACGAATTCCGGGGTGAACAGGAGATACGAGACATGAGACTGCCTGAGCTCGATCCTGCCCGGGTCAGAAGGATAGGCGGTCGGATCGAGAAGGGCTTTTATGTGGCCGGGCAAGCTTGGCAATGAGCCCCCTTTATCCGTCTTCGAGGAGGTACAGGCCTGGAAGCCCCCTGTACTGCTCCTTGTAATCCATGCCGTAGCCCACGACAAAGCCCTCGCCTATCTCCTCGCCGACGAAATCGACATGGAGCCCTGGCGCGCCCCCCTGCCTCTTAAGGAGAGTACAGAGCCGTATGGACTTCGCGCCTCTTGCCCTGAAATGCTCAAGCAGGACCCTGGCGGTATGGCCCCGGTCGATGATGTCTTCGACTATGACCACTTCGCGCCCAAGGAGTGAGGCGGTTATGTCGCGGAGGATGAGGACCTCGTTGGCTGGTATGTCCCGCATGCCGTAACACGCGGTCTGGATAAAGTCTATCTCGTGGTCTACGG
>MGPK01000049.1:34244-34623 GCA_001795535.1 Deltaproteobacteria bacterium GWA2_54_12 | reverse complement strand
TAAAGCATATACTCCCGCCACTTCCCTGTCAAGGGAGGAGTTTGTCTTGAATTGACCAACACGCTGTGCTAAATATATTAAACTGTTTAGCAAGCGCGGCCCATTGCCTGGCCAGCGCGGGTTTAACCTGAAGGAACGGGTTTTTTATGATAATCCAGTGCGACAAGTGCACGACAAAGTTCCGTCTTGACGACTCTCGAATAACCCCGAACGGCGTGAAGGTGCGCTGCACCAAGTGCGATAATGTCTTTATCGTAACGCCTCCGCCTCCGGCAGAAGAGGTACAGGTCGAAGAGCTTTTCGGCGTAGCTCCCGGCATGGAGGACAGGACTGCCCACCCCGCGGACAGCGGCCCTCAGGCCAAGGCGCAGCCCCCTAA